>CAJWSQ010000200.1 GCA_913045895.1 uncultured Flavobacteriales bacterium
CATATTATTTTGCGGTTTGGCATTGCCTTTACCTTCGTTGTTGTAATACCCGGGGGTACATTTTTCTTGAAAGTCCGCAGTGAGCCGAGCCTTTTCAATAATAGTTTGTACCCAAGCTTTTTCGGCCGCTTCACTGGCTTCAATGCGCTTTGCGCCCTTTTCTCCAGCTAGCGTCAAAATGTGCGCAAGGTGCACACTCTGCTCATCTAGTGAATAGGTATAGGTTGCAGTGAACCCTGACTGCGCTGGACCGAAGAAAAACGCGTTAGGGAATCCACGAGTATGCATGCCATGAAATGTGGAAAGCCCGTCCGCCCACTTTTCAGAGATAGATTGCCCAGCCACTCCGTTAATCTGGTAACCGGCTCTGCGCGCATAATCCGTACCCACCTCAAAGCCGGTGGCAAAAATAATGCAATCTACCTTGTACTCTTCACCGTTAAAAATGATGCCATCTGCAGTAATTTGGTCCACCCCTTTGCCGTCTGTATTCACTAGCGAGACATTGGGTAAGTTGAATGTGGGCAAATATTCGTCGTGGAAACAGGGTCGCTTACAGAACTGGCGATAGTAAGGCTTTAACGATTCTGCGGTCTGCTCATCTTTAACTACTTGGTCCGCACGCGCACGCACGCCTTCCATTTTTTGGTAGTCCGCCAACTCCATTTCTCTGGCTAGATCCATGTAGTCGGTGACTTTTTTAGTCATATAAGGTTTGAAGCCCTGTTTGTAGCGCTCTGCTGATGCAATTGATGTGAGCGCCCAAATTGCCATGCGCGCCTTAGAGGGCGCTTTGTCTCGCAAATTGCCAAAGAGCAGGCGAAATGCTTCGGTCCAACCATCCGAAACTAGGTCTTCCTTGACAGACCCGCCAACCATAATGGATTCAAAATTTCGGCGTCTTTCATCATGCCAACCTGGCGCCTGCTGCTTCAACCAATTTGGGAAATAGTGTTACTGTATGTCCTGGTGATTATGCGACAATTTCTCCAGGAAATAATTACCAATCATATAATTGGAAAAATGGTTACTCGACCAATTCGATATCTGTAAATACTGTAGGAAATTATTGGGTTGAAACAATTGACGTTAATGGCTGCCCATCTGCAGATACTGTTGTGGTAAATAACTTTACAGTTCCGGCATTAAATTTAGGAAACGATACGAATATCTGCTTGCAGTCTTTTGACACTATAAATCTTGATGCTACAAATTCATTCGTTCAATTTCAATGGAATGATGGATCAACAAGTCAATACTATTTGGTTACCCAACAAGGATCATACGCGGTTACGGCTACAGATCAAAATGGGTGCATGACTAGTGATGCTATTCAAATTGGGTCATATCCTCAAACAACGTTTGCAGTAAATGATGACACAGTTTGTGTTGGAAATAGCGCAAGTTTAAATATTTCTGGTTCTGGATTAGTCAGCTATACTTGGAGTAATGGAAATACAACCAGTTCAATTAACACCACTCAAACTGGAAATTATCTCATCACTGTATCAGACACCAACAATTGTGAAGCTTACGGTAGCTCATCAGTTACAAACCATCCTCAAACATCACCATACATCGGAGTTGATGATACTTTATGCATGAGAGATATTAAATTCTTAGATGCTGGAGCCGTATACACGTCATACCAATGGAGTACTGGAGAAACTACTCAAAATGTAAGTATTGATACTACTGGCACCTATTGGGTTGAAGTTCAGGATACAAATGGATGTTTCGGTAGAGATTCAATCAACCTAACATTTAATTATGGACCAACATTAAATCTAGGAGCAGATACATCAATCTGTAGTGGAGATTCGTTAACGCTAAATGGAGGTCAGGCCATCAGTTATTTGTGGAGTACAGGAGAAACTACACAAAACATTTCGTTAGGTTCAGCTGGAATATACGCTGTTACAACCACAGATTTGAACACATGTACATCAATTGACATTTTCCAATTGTCGATCTACAATCTTCCAACAGTAGACTTGGGCTCTCCAATTTATTACTGTGAGGGAACTACTTTTAATCAGCCGTTAGATGCTGGAAGTGGATATAGTTCATACTCATGGATGAATGGTGGTTCTTCACAAGTATTGATGCTCAATGAAACAATGAGTACCGTATGGGTAGAGGTAACCGATGTAAACACTTGTAGTAATAGCGACACTATGTTTGTTATTGAAGATCCAAAACCATATATCAATCTAGGCTCAAATGACACAGCATGCTCAGCTCAAATTACCACGTTGAATTCAGGAAACAATACTGGTGGAGTTACAAGCTACCTTTGGAGCACAAACCAAACGTCACCAAGCATCACATTTCAAACACCAATAAATGTCTCTACCCCTGTAACATCAAGCTACTCGCTTACAATTACCGACACCAATGCTTGTGTTAACAGCGATACAATTACATTAACCACACTTCCACTTCCAAATCCTGATCTGGGTCCAGATACAGCATATTGCTATGGAAGCTCGTTTTCAACAGTATTAAATCCCGGTCAATTTTCAGCTTATAACTGGAATACAGGAAACTCATCTCAAACAATAAATATTGGAGCTTTTGACAGTGTTTACTCAGTTACAGTAACAGATGCAAATGGGTGTCAGAATTCTGATTACATCATTGTTTCTGAATACGCTCTTCCTAATCCAGATTTAGGAAATGACATTTATTACTGTGAAGGAACAAACTTCTCAACCACGCTTGATCCAGGTAATTTCAATGAGTACTACTGGGATTCAGGAAAATCGCTTCCTTACCATTTAGTTACTGGTGCTGGCAACTACCATGTAACTGTAACAGATATAAATGGGTGTGAAAACTCAGATAGTATCTCTATTTTTATGAGTTCGAAACCAGTAGTTGATTTAGGTAGTGATATTACCATGTGCGAAGACAGCGTTTTCATGATGACTTTTGATGCTTCAACTTATTTGTCGCAGAACCAATATAACTTCCAATGGAACACGGGATCTACTAACCCTACAGTTCTAATTACAGATTTTGGCACCTATTCAGTTACGGTTACTGAAAGTAACTCTGGTTGTATGGATTCATCATCTGTTTCACTCCTACCATTCAATTTAATTGAGGTTAGCTTAGGAAACGACACCATTATTTGTGATGGCTCTAGTCAATTAATAGAAGCAAATGTCAGTGGTGGTTCAGGTTATTCATACTTGTGGAGCACTGGTGCTACAACAACTTCTATAAACATTTACGAACCTGGAGAATATTGGGTAGAACTCAATTCAAACAACAATACTTGTGGTGGGGTTAGAGATACTATTAACTATGAACTTGCATTTGCACCAGATGTTGAATTAGGTGATGATATTGAAGCATGTATAGGCGAAGAAGTGTACTTAGTGAATCAACTAGCTAGTAATGAGTATACCGAATACGATTGGGACTTTATGGGAATAGGTGATTCAATGTTAGTTACTAACGATGGTTTTTACGAAGTGACTGCTTCAAATGCGTGTGGAACAGCAGTAGATCGAATCTCCGTCATCTTTATGGATTGTTTCCAAGTATACATACCAAATGCTTTCACACCTAATGGCGATAACCTAAATGATATTTTTAAACCAGAAACCGATCAACCGCTCGAAGAATATGAATTCTTAGTGTTTGACAGATGGGGAAATCAGGTATTTAAAAGTACTGAAATAAGCTTGGGTTGGGATGGCACTTATCACGGAGAGATAGCCGCTGACGGAATTTATATGTGGAAGATATCTTACATATCAGGATACGATAGCAAGAGAAAATTCAAAGAAGAAATTGGGCAGGTTAACTTAATTAAGTAACCTACCCAAATGTATTACGATACGTTTTTATTGCTATTTCCAAACTCCATTAAGTAAGCTTTGATGAATCCATCAATGTCTCCATCCATTACCCCTTGAACATTGGAAGTTTCGAAGTTGGTTCTTACATCTTTCACCATTTTATATGGGTGGAATACGTAAGACCTAATTTGAGAGCCCCACTCAATTTTCATTTTATTTCCTTCAATGGCACTCTTTTCCTCTTGACGTTTGCGTATCTCCATTTCATAGAGTTTCGCTTTCAAAAGTCGCATGGCATTTTCTTTATTCTGCAACTGAGATCTACTCTCCGTATTTCGAATAATAATACCTGTTGGCTTATGCTCTAATCGAACACCAGTTTCTACCTTATT
Source organism: uncultured Flavobacteriales bacterium (assembly GCA_913045895.1). Classification (GTDB taxonomy): domain Bacteria; phylum Bacteroidota; class Bacteroidia; order Flavobacteriales_G; family Salibacteraceae; genus UBA6049. The sequence goes on from CAJWSQ010000200.1 coordinate 4,205, forward strand.
TACGTTCTGTCCACCGGCACCACCTGAACGGAATGTTTCCCAAGTAATGTCAGATTGATTCACATCAATTTCGATGGTGTCATCAACAACTGGATAAACAAAAATTGAAGCAAAAGAAGTGTGTCTACGTGCATTAGAATCAAACGGTGAGATACGAACTAAACGATGAACACCATTTTCACTTTTTAAGTACCCATAAGCAAATTCGCCTTGTACCTCAATGGTTGCACTTTTGATACCCGCTTCATCGCCTTTTTGGTAATCTACCTCTTTAACTTTGAAGCCATTCTTTTCTGCCCACATTAAGTACATGCGATACAACATTGAAGCCCAATCTTGACTTTCTGTTCCTCCAGCACCTGAGTTGATTTCAACAATGGCATCCATTCCATCTTCTTCACCAGAAAGCATGTTTTTGAATTCCAACTCTTCAATACCATCAACAACAGCTTGATACTGGGTATCAATATCTTCTTCTGAACCTTCTCCGGCTTCATGAAATTCCATTAAGACTTCTAGTTCTTCAAGTGTAGATTTCACACCATCAAAACTCTCAGTCCAGAACTTTAATTTCTTAATGCCTTTTAGAATTTTTTCAGCAGCTTCAGGATCATCCCAAAATTGAGGATCTTGGGTTCTGAGTTCTTCCTGCTCTATTTCGATACGCTTGTTGTCAACGTCAAAGGTACCCCCTTAACGCGTCCAGGCGATTCGTAAGTTCTTTGTACTGATCTTTAGTTATCATGTTCTAAATTATTCAATGTGTCCCAAATGAGGTTCGATTCAAACCCTCTTGAGACCAAATAACCAGCTACTTTATTCTTTTTCTCGAAGTCATTTCTTGCACTTGTTATGTTCCATTTTTTGGTTGCAATATCCATCAATTTTGAGCGGTATTTTTCTTCATCAATTTCTTCCAATGCGATATTAATGCACTGGGAAGAAATTTCTTTTTGACGAAGAGCATAAGTGATTTTTACTCTTCCCCACCCATTTTGATTGAACTTGCCTCGAACAAAACTTCGCGCAAAACGCTCATCGTTTACAAACTGCTCAGTTATCAACTGAATCAAAACCTCTGCGGCTTCATCTTCTGACAGATTCCAAGATTTCAACTTGGTTACCATTTCTGATTGACAGCGATCTTGTAATGCACAATATTTATAAGCCTTATCTAAAGCTTGCTTAACTGTGTATACGTCATTGTCTTTTCTGAATGTCATTTAGCGAAGTTAATCTCTTCGTTTTTGTTATTCAGAATTTTGTAATTCATCAGAGGATAAGCTGTACGCGGAATGATTTTAATCCAACGTTTGTATTTCATAAACCACTTGTATTGGTATTTCTTTTTGTTCTGATACGGCAGTGGTAGCTTCATCGCTTCCTGCCACTCCGTCCTTGTTAGTGTTATTTGTTTCATCAGTTATTTCTTGTATAGGCGAATCAGTATCTTCTACTTTTTCTTCGGTGGCCCGTACTTCTTCAACCACTGTTTCGCTG
>CAJWSQ010000201.1 GCA_913045895.1 uncultured Flavobacteriales bacterium
TTGAACTAATATTGATCCAATTACTGCTTGTTCAGCTTCAATGTTATTAGGTAATTCTTTAAAAGTATATTTTAAAAGACGATTATCCTGATCTAGAACTGGAATATTTCCAAAGCAACGTAGAAGGAGAGATGATCAATAAAATGCAAGAAGTACGTGACACACACGATGGCATTGTGCTAAATGCTGGAGGTTACACGCACACCAGCGTTGCTCTACACGATTGCATTGCTGCAATTGATATTCCCGTAGTTGAAGTACACATTTCAAATTTGTCTGCCAGAGAGGAGTTTAGACACAAATCTATGATAGCTCCTAAGTGTGTTGGAACCATTTCTGGTTTTGGGCTAGAAAGTTACCGATTAGGCACATTAGCATTGAAAAGTCACGTAGGATAAGAGCCTAATAAGCAGACATTTTCTCAACCATTTCTTTACTCATTGTGTCTGCGTATGCGCCATAGGCATCTACCAATGTACCTTTAATTCCTTTGTCCGTTTCAATGACATAAAGAATTGAGCTATCGCCCGGGTTAGTCATACCTTCAAAACGATAAGTTTTAATGACATTGAAGTTTTCAGGTTTGTAATTCATTTTCATGGCCTTGTCTTCAATGCCGTGATCTAGCAAATTAAAATCTTCGGTATAACCTTCCTTATTCAAGTCTTGTATTGCTTCTGTTAATGTATCGTATGCAGTTTTCATGATTTCAACGTTTTTGATTCTGTTATTGTAACAAAATCAAACGTTAAAAGTTCAGCTAAAACCTTGTTTTACTGATTGAAAAATGCGCCAACTTTATCAAAAAGTTGATGAAAAGATTGATTGATCAACTCAGCGTCTTTATTGGTTACAGGAAACGGATTTTCATGCGTATAACTGTAATCGAAATCAATAATATCAACAGGAATTTGAATATCGCGATATGCTCCATTTAGTGTATTGATAACCTCGAAAGCGGGAATAACAGCATCTTCTTCAAGTGCAAGGGCGTAAAAATCGTTTTGGTATTTCTTCAGTAGTGTTTCTCTGAATTCACGCATTTTTTTGTAATCCAGCATGGCGTGAAAAACCTTACCCTCTAAATGATCTTGCTCAATGTAATGGTTGAGGATAGGATCTTTTTTAAGGTGACTATCAAAGTGCTCAATCAAATAAGAGTAGAGAGCAACATTGGCTTCACTGTCTAAAATAAACTTCGAAACAGGAGATAGTCTATTGAAAACCGGACCGCTGCAAAACAACACCACCTTGGTTTTGTCGAAGTAGTTTTTGTGGTTGGTGAGCTTCAGAATCTCGGTCATAAACCCACCGATAGAATAGGCGAATATATCAAAGTTGAAGTCTGGACTAATATGTTTGTTTTTTCCAGCTTTAGCATCTTCAATAAACTGAATGATATCGTAATACGTTTGTAGTCCAGACCACACAAAACGTTGGGGTTGCGTATGTAAACGATAACTGATAGCTACATTAGACAGGCTAGAATCAATAACATTTGGGTAGTCAGCTTTACGAGTTTCACTCATGCGGAACATCGGTCTGTTTTGACTCCACAACTTAGGAGCTCTTTGCATGTGAAAAGCCAACGGAAAGTAAATGATTGTGCTTTTGGTTCGTTCCGCTATGGCATGACCCCAAGTGAGGTATTTATCCCAGTTTTTCTCATTAAAACCGTGAAATATAAAAGTGATTTTATCTGCTTTATCAACACCTTTAGGCTTGAGGATGTGGTAATTAAACTTGCGGTTTTCATCAATGAGAATATCGTTGATGTTTACATCTGCAGTATCATCATCAATCACATCTCCAGGTGCATTTCCCTTGAAACTGGTTCCGTGTATAGCACACGAATAGTGAGAGTTACCCGGTAAAATACGGTAAGATTCAGACTCAAAACAATGCGGAATCAACTGAAATTGACCAAATAATTCTTGCTCGGTGTTCGAATCGAAAGCCGCTTTGAGCGTAAGGTGAGTTTCTTGGTAGTTCATACTAACGGTGTATGTTAATTTGAAAACGATCTACTAATCCTGTAAGATTATTGCTGGCAAAATGAGCACTTTTCACCTGATTAATTCTAGGGTCGATACTGAAGTTCTGCGCTTCTTCAAAATGACATTTCTCCAAAATTGTTTGGTTGAAAATGGCTCCTGATAAATCACTACCCGAAAAATCACATTCTGGTATTTGAGCTTCCGTAAAATCAGCTTCAACAAGTTGACAATGGGTAAGTTTTAAGCCTTTAGCCTTGATTTTATAGAATGAAGCCAGGTTGAGTTGACAGTGATCTGCTTGGATGTAAAACGAAAAGGGATTGGTGTTTTCAAACCGCCAACCAATCATTTTACAGTTCTCAAAACGAACTTGTTGAAACCCACAATGATCGATGTTGGTCATACTCAAATCACAATCAACAAACAGGCAGTTTTCAAATAGCGACTGACTGATGTCAACGCCACTGAAATTACACTGAATGAACTCACAATCGCTGTATTCGCCCATTCTGAATTCATCCGTTTGATAGGAGACTTTTTCAAATACTTCTCCCTCTTCAAAAGCTTTAATCACGGTAAATGAAATTTACAGCAAGTTACAGAAGCTGTAACAATCATCACTCACTATTTGTAGGGATTCTTTCAAATTCGTGTCAACAAAATATACAGGTATGAAAACACTATTTACAGCTATTTCAATTGCATTATTGGCATTAGCAACCCCTCGGTTAACTCAAGCACAAACCATTGACGAAACAGTAGTGAACGATTTGAAATCAACCACGCATTACGCTTTGGGAGCGCAGTCGGTGAAAGAAATTAAAGGGGCTATCCTAACTATGAAGCAAATGCAAGCCGCAGGAGTAGAAGTAGAACACTTTGAAGTGGTTATTTGGGGTAAAGTGATTCGTGAATTAGGTGCTGAAAGCGAGATGCAACAATTCATTCAAGAAAATGCTCCAGAAAACATGACGTTCAACGTATGTGCTATGGCCATGAAAAAACTAGAAGTATCTCGTGAAGAAATTATGCCTGAGATTGGCGTGGTTCCAAATGCTTATATCAGACTCTTTCAGTTGCAAGCCAAGGGTTACAACACGATTTTGCCTTAGTGGGCATTCTCGTATAAATCAAAGTCTTTTTCGTAGAGTTTGATAATTCGAGTCTTCTGCTCATCGGAGGGAGTGTACTTCTTCCTTTGAGCATTTTTATTCAAAACGGTTGAATTATCGTTGATTCGTTTGTCAATACCGCATTGCTCAAACATTTCATTAATACCAGCTGTCATGTTTTCTAACCGATAAGTTTTGGTGAGCAGCACGTTTCCGTTATTGTCGCTTACATCAGCAAACATGGGCGCTGTGTGGGTTGAGAAATGTAACCCTGCTGGATGAAAAATGGAATTGGATTGAAAATGAGTTTGTTCAATCAAGTCTAAAAAATCATCAAATTGTTGTTGTTCAGACCCGTAGCCGCCATTTTTTAATTTCTTAGCTAGGTGATAGGCTTTTCTGAGTTTTGAGCTGGTTTCAAACGGATTTTGATAATGCATGTAATAGAACATGCTAATACATCTATCAATTGGCTCACGCACAAATGCAAAAGAAAAGATGTTGTCCCAATCATCGGGATACAAAAACTCTTTGGCAAATAAGGTTCTCTTGAATTGATAATCACCTAATACAACACGATAATTGTTGAGCACATCGTTGTATTCTTCTGGTTTGGCTTGAATAAAAGTAAACGGCTTTTGTGTTCGGTTTACTTCCAAGTAATGTGGTGCCAAAAGTTGGCGTGTTGAATTTCCTGCCGATTTCTTAATATGTAGCCAGAAGAATTTGCTGTAACTCATTATTTAATTTGTGTTGCGTAAATGTGTATGTGAGATAGCAGCCAAATATAATGATAGCTATAGTTTGACTCCATTTTTGGAAAGTAATATTGAAATCGATCCACATACAAAAATGTTGTTGAACGCATCACCTTTGGGCGTTTCAAACACCGGGTCTTCACTGTTGAACCAACGTCCTTCAACTCGACAAGCAATAAATGGAGTAGGCTTGTAATCTACATTCATAGAAATGCCACTGGTTTTAAATCCGTTGGGTGTTTGTGTAGGAACAATCACTCCAGATTCATCGTGGTAATACTCACCTCTGATGGCAGTTGCCCACTTGTCGGAAACTTGATATTGAACAATGAGCGTTGGGCAGTACCACATGTTGTAATCGTTGCTGTCTTTGGCAACTTGCTGCCAGCCAACATCAAAACCTGCTAACAAACCCATTTTAGGAGTAATTTGAAACTGTCCAAATAAATTGCTGAAATAGCGCATTCTACGTGTTGTATCTGGATCATCTGTTCCAATATACGTGCTCCAATTAAACAAGATATTTTGGTTGGGTTGGTAGATGGCTTGTGTTCCGAATGATAAAAGCGAATTGTCTTCTACACGCTCAATACGTTGCCAACCATTCATTACAATTCCAGCTAATTCCAACTTTTCAGAAGGCGAGTAGGTGAGTTTAGCACCCGTTGAGAAATACGGAGAATTCTCAGCTGCTAATGAACGGGTCAATGTCCAGTTTTCAATGGAGATGGCACTTTCAAATCCCAAGTGCGAAGGCATGATGCCGACATCAATCCACAGGTTGTTCTTTTTGTTGAGCGATAAACCGATGTTCGCTTCGTAAATGTTTCTGAAAACTCCTGGTTCGGCTATGTAATTATCATACGCATATGTGCCCGATTGAAAAGCCAGGTTAGCACGGTATTTATCATGATTTACAGCGATTTTAGCCAAGGCTAAATTGATATTGATCTCGTTGTGGCGGTTGTGATTAAACAAAAGCGGCAACCGATAATTGGTTTCGGGCTGGTTGAAATCGTATGCGTAATACACATCGGCAAAACCAGTGAAACTCAGTGTTGGTTTCGCTTTCCAAGTGCTATCAATTTGAGCAAAGCTCCAACTAGAAATAAGAAGGCCAGTGAATAGACTAATGTTTGTAATTAGGTTTTTCATTGGAGTAAAAGTAGGAACAAATATGAATTTACTCGACTTTGCGGAGCTTTCTAGCGGAGTGGTAAATGGTTAGAATATCCACTTGATTAGGAGAAACAACTTTGTAAATAATTCGATAATTACCCTCAATGAGTTGTCTTATTTGGTAGCTACCGATTTCAGGAACCACTTGTCCTGAGTTAGGGTATTCACGTAGAATTTGTGATCTAGTTTTGATTCTTATAACTTGAAGCTTGGCGTAATTATTAGAATCTCTTGAAATATAATCGGCTATATTTCTGAGATCTGAAACAGCTTGTATAGTCCAATTTACTTGAACCATTTTTTAATTTCTTCTTCCAGTGCCATTTCAGAAATGACTTGATTGTTCTCAGATTCTTTGACCCCGGTTTCTATCTTTTCCAATAAGATTAGCCGCTCAATTAAATCCTCAATAGAGAATTCTTCTGGTAGACTTTTTAATTGTTCTTCTAATTGTGTTTTGGTAATCATTCTGTGTATAAATATACGATACAAAAGAACAAATACGGAAAGTTTAGAATTATGGTATTCTACTAGCATGATACCAGGTGGTGAAAATTTGTATATGTATGAATATGAATGATAATATGTCAATATTATTATCTAATATTGATAAGGTGTTTTTTA
>CAJWSQ010000202.1 GCA_913045895.1 uncultured Flavobacteriales bacterium
CCCCAAAACCCCAAAACCCCTTAAAAATGAACTAAAAAATACTAATTTGTTATAGATATTAATGAATTTCATACTTTTTGGCTTTAGTTTGATATCTAGCTTTCCTCATTAGATTTCTTATCTTCATCTTCATTATTAGCAGGTTACACTCAAATGACTAAGCCTTCTGGTGTTACTAAAATTGCTTCAGGAAGCGATTCATTTGATGAGAACTACTTTTTTGATGTAGAAGCTTTGGGATATAAAGTACTAAGTGGCGTATACGCTGGAAATGGTAAAGTTGTTGCTCGTGTTTCAAGTGTGAGTAATGAAATTCCAGATTACAGTTGGGGAGCATTTAGCGTAACAACACCAGCTTTATTTGTTGCTGTTATTGATGTTCATAATCAAACATTTAATCTGGTTTCTGATGTACCTGTTCATGGAGGTCAGTATCAAACACCTTATTTAGTTGAAAACAACAGCGTTTACATTTCTGTAAATGATGGTACTGATGCGTATGTTTATCGTGTAAATCCATCTTCAGCAACTGCTGAAAGAGGAGCTAAGATCATAGGTAACGAATTACAAGCTATAGCAGCTAATTAATTAGTGATATAACCACATTAAAAAAGGCTCGGTTACTTGTTTACCGAGCCTTTTTATTTATCAATCTATTGCCCCTATTAGTGTCTTTTCGACTTCATTCGTTTAAAGTCTCTGGTATACCATATTGTAAAACCAGTAACAGGTAGAGCAGCTATCATTAAGCTTACTAAAAAAGCTATTATCTTACCAGGAATCCCCAAGATAGCTCCCACGTGAATATCATAATTTGCAGTAACAACACGTTCACCAAAGTTCTTGTCTTTATGCTCATGAACTTTTAATAGATCTCCCGTATACTGATCAAATTGCAATTCCTGATTCACGTAATATACTCCCTCATATTGTTGCACATAAACCGAAATTGAGCCAGTACCGTCTTCGGTACTTGGAGGAGCTATTTGATAACCATTGGCATCTGGGTATCTTTCTTCAAGCTGATTCATCACTATATCGTATACATGAACTGCGTTATCGACTTCACTTGTTGGAACCTCAGATGGTACAGCTGCTCTATCGGGTGGAGTTACGCTAAGTGAGAAGACAACATATACCAATATCTGAACCCATTTAAAAGCCCAAACAAGTCCAGTAATGGCTAAAATAATCCCAAAAACCGATGCGTAAACAGCTAAAATACCGTGTAAATCAAAGTTCTTCTTCTTCCATTTAGTCTTTGCACTCCAGTTAAAAATTAGCTTTTTCTTAAATGCTTTTCTCTTCTTTGGCCACCAAATAATTAAACCTGAAAGAATAAGGAAAACAAAAATTAAAGTAGCTACTCCAACTATCGGTTGACCAATTTCATCTTTCAGTAAAAGACTCCAATGGAGCATTTTAACGATCTGGAAAAAGTCCATTTTTTCATCGTAAACTTGAAGAACTTCACCAGTGTATGGGTCAACATAAATTTGGTAGTAGTATTTAACATGTGTAAAGTAGGACCATGCATCTTCATCTTCTTCAAAAGCCAAAAACAAATGACTTTTAGTAGGGTCTGAGTAATTAATACCTCTCAGGATGTGTTTTTCTTTTCCTATGGCATCTTGTGCATTACTCCAAGCCTGATGAAAAGAAATAGGATTGCCTTGATTTTCTGTATTAATCCATTCTGATCTAAATGCATTGGTGAACTCCTGATTGAATACAAAAATGGAGCCTGTAAGAGCTACAATAAATATGATTAATCCAGATGTTAACCCTAACCATAAGTGGAGTTTTCGGAGAATACTTTTAAATTTCACCTTTTGAATTTAATTTAGACTGAATAAAAATAGTACTCAAATGTAGTCCGAATAACTCAAAAAACAAGGGTTTATATTCAATACAAAATATACAATGGAGTGCACATGAATATTTGCAGATGAGGCAGAAAAAATTCAATCCGAATTTTCATTAGATTCGCCATTGAGAAAAAAGTTGTACTCAACTTAGTTCTCGCCTAATCAAGATATAATGAGAAAAACTTTAATTCTGGCTTTCTTGGCCATTCCGTTTGTAGGACTTTCTAAAGAGTATAAAGGAAGAGAAGCAAACAAAATCTACCCCGGCTCAAATTGGGTCTTAACAAATGATAATACCAATCAAGTTGAATTCATACAATTTGCCGAAGGGAAGGAACTTCGTGTAAATCAGATTGAAGCATGGATAAATGCTCAACACAAATCTAGATCATATAGTTTAGAGCTAGAAAGTGAGTTTACCGATCAATTAGGAATTCAGCATAAGAGATATTCCATTTACAGTAATGGTATTTCAATGTCTTATAACTGGCTTAATGTTCATATTAAAAATGGATTGGCTTATAGACTTAATGGTAAATTTCAATTAGAAAATCCAAATGCATTAGCTCCAATTGTTAACGAATCAACGGCACTTGATAATGCACTACAAGAAGTTGGAGCAACTTTATATAAATGGGACATGCCAGCAGAAGAAGAGCGCCTGAAGAATGATTTAGGAAGCATAGCTGCTACATATTTTCCGTACGGAGAGTTAACGTTCATAAAAGAAGATTTAGAAGCAAGTAACCAGCTTAAATTAGCATGGAAGTTTACAATTTATGCACATGAGCCACTTTCAAGACAACACATTTATGTAGATGCTCAAAATGGTAATATTCTTTTTAAAGAGAATTTGATTCACCACGCAGATGTAGCTGGAACAGCTCATACTAAGTACAGTGGTATCCAGTCAATCGTTGCTGATTCTTATTCAGGAGGATATAGACTAAGAGAAGCGGGTAGAGGTAATGGAATAAGAACATTTAATATGCAGCAAGGAACTAGTTACGGTTCAGCTGTTGATTTTACAGATTCAGATAACATTTGGAATAATGTTAATGCGTTTCAAGATGAGGCCGCTACTGATGCTCACTGGGGCTCTGAGATGACTTATGATTATTTTGATATCAAACACAATAGAAACTCTATTGATGGTAATGGATTTCAATTAATTAGTTATGTGCATTACGATGCAAACTTTGATAATGCTTTTTGGGACGGTTTTCGAATGACTTATGGCGATGGAAGTGGATCAACTACGGCATTTACAGCTTTAGATATTACTGGTCATGAGATAACTCATGGCTTAACAACAAATACTGCGGATTTAATCTATCAAAATGAATCGGGAGCACTGAATGAGTCTTTCTCAGATATATTTGGAGTGGCTATAGAACATTACGCCAGACCCAATAATACCAACTGGTTGATAGGTGAGGATATTGGCTTTGTAATACGAAGCATGAGTAATCCAAATCAATATGGAGATCCTGATTGCTACAATGGAACAAACTGGTATGTTGGTGCATTTGATAACGGTGGAGTACACATCAACAGTGGAGTTCAAAATTTCTGGTACTATTTAATGGTTAATGGTGGATCGGGTACTAATGATATTGGAAATGCATACAACGTTACAGGTATTGGATATGATGATGCCGCATCAATCGCATTCAGAAATCTTACAGTTTATTTAGGCCAGTCATCAGACTATGAAGACTCACGATTTTATTCAATTTTATCAGCACTAGATTTATATGGAGCGTGTTCAAATGAAGTTGAAACAACAACTAATGCTTGGTATGCAGTAGGCTTAGGGAACACTTATGTACCTTATGTGAACAGTGATTTCGTTGCGAGTAAAACTGAGTATTGTACAACACCCGCACAAGTGCAATTCCAAAATTTGAGTTCGAATGCAACTTCTTTTTTCTGGGATTTTGGCGATGGAGCTACAAGTACAACCTTTAATCCTCTTCACACATATACTGATACAGGATATTTTGAAGTCAAATTAGTAGTTGATGGAGGTTCTTGTGGTCAAGATTCAGTGACGTTGACAGATTATATTTATGTTAGTCCATCACTTCCTTGTGATGTCATACTACCAACAAATGGTACAGCACCAACACAAACATCTTGTACTGGTAGATTACTTGATTCTGGTGGGGCTAATGGTAATTATGGTGACATGGAATCTGCTTCTGTAACAATTGCTCCTCTTGGAGCTACATCAATTACATTAGATATCATTTCATTTGATGTTGAGTTTGGTTCAGGATCTTCATGTGATTACGATTACTTAGAAGTGTATTCAGGCACAACAACTAGTCAATCAACATTAATTGGTAGATATTGTAACACCACAGGGATTCCTAACTCAATTCAAGTGAATAATGGAGCAGCAACCATTTTATTTTATTCTGATCAATCATTGAATCATGCTGGGTTTGAAATTGAGTGGACATGTTCAACACCTTCTTTGCCGCCAGTTACAGATTTTTATGTTAGTGCAATTAACGACTGTAATGGTGAATATCAATTTGTAGATCAGTCAACGAATCAGCCTTCTGGTTGGATGTGGGATTTTGGTGATGGTAACATTTCAACATCTCAGAACCCAATTCATACATATGCTCAAAACGGTACATATAACGTTAAATTGATAAGTTCAAATATCTATGGAGTTGATAGTGTTTTGAAAACAAATGTTGTTACTGTTGATAAGGCTTCTGTTTATGGAATAATTAGTGATTCAGTTTGTAATAACGAAAGCGCTACATTGTCAGTACAAACCAGTGGAACAGCTCAGTGGTTTGATAGTCCAGTTGGTGGTAATCTTTTGTATTCGGGTAATACATTTACAACCCCACTTCTTAATGCATCAACAACTTATTATGTTGAAGATTTAATCAATGGATTGAGTCAAAGTGTTGGTGAGGCAGACAATAGTAATTCTGGTTTTTATTCAAGTGGTTCTAGTAATTACCTTGTCTTTAATGCACATTCTGATTTTGTATTGGAGTCTGTTACATTGTATACTCAAATATCAGGAATGAGAAATATTGAGTTGAGAAATAGTGCTGGAGCATTAGTAAATTCGACTAGTGCTAACCTAGTTTCTGGAGCTAATATTGTTACATTAGACTATCCAATTCAAACAGGAAATGGTTATCGTATAGGGCTTCAGATGAGTACGCTAGGAGGTTTGTATCAACAGGTTTCTAATACTCAATATCCGTACACTATTCCAGGTGTCGTTAGTATTGTTAGTACAAATAATGGTGCTACAACAACTTACCCTTATTTCTATAATTGGCAGATTGAGGGAGATGATTGTTCTTCAGATAGAGTCGCTGTTCAAGCATTTGTTGATGAAACTTGCTGGCCAGCATCTGTAGGAAACATATCTGATTCTGATTTGATTCGTGTTTATCCGAATCCATTTGGAGGACAGTTCCAGGTAGATTTATCAGCGGTTGAAAATCAAGATGCTCAAGTAAAAGTATATACAATTACAGGGCAGATGATCTATTCTAATAAAGTGAAAACAGGATCGGTTTCAACAATCGATTTAAACCTATATGCTGCCGGAACTTACTGGTTAGAAGTACAGTTAAAAGAAGGCGTTTATCAAAAACAAATGGTAAAACAGTACTAAACTGTTTTACCATTTAATATCATTTGGTCTACATGGTTGGTGCCGAAAGCATAAGCCATGTATTCCAAACTTGGTATTTCTTTAGTGATAATCAAGTTGGCTTTTTTTCCAACTGATATAG
>CAJWSQ010000203.1 GCA_913045895.1 uncultured Flavobacteriales bacterium
GCTATTACAGCATATTTCAGATATCTTGATGGAAATTATTCAGGAGAATATACGCCTCCTACTGCGCGGTTGAAACTTTAATAAACTGAAGCGTTTCATTTAACGCAAGTTTGGTGAATTCAGGCATCACATCCAAATCTAAAGGCTGTTTAGCTCCAAAAGTGTGATCTGCATCAACAATAATAAATTGCTCCGCATTTGGATTCCATTGCGCTATTTTTTCAGCATCGCTTACATTCACCGTTTCATCCTTGGTTCCATGAATTATCAATTGTGGAATCTCTAATTTCTCAACTGCTCTTTGAATGTTGAATAAAGGTTCGTTGGCCTTAAAATCGTCTATCAAACTGCTGTACAAAGGCATTTCTTGATTGGTCCGTGCATTGGGAATGTAAATTACGCCCTCATTTAACCAGTGATCTATTTGATTTTGTGTGAATCTACTTTCTAAATCAGCAACCGCTGCCCATGTAACAACTTGAGTTACTCTAGAATCGTGAGCAGCATATAACATGGCTAATCCTCCTCCTCTGCTATGACCAATTAACACAACATCTTTACCATTCCAATGCTGCATTACTTCAGCGTCTTTCAACAACAAGTCTAAAACTTGCTTCACATCAAAAAACTCTTTACTAAAGGTGTTTCTTCCGAAAGCTTCTAAATCAGCAAAATCTACTGGTTTATAAACTGTAGTTCCGTTGTGTGATAAGTTGATTTTAGCAGCGATGTACCCTTTTTGAGCTATTTCATTAGATACCAATGGAAAAGCTCCCCAGTCTTTGAACCCTTTGAAACCATGAATAAACAGTACTAATGGCTTTTTAGCTTCGGTATTATCAAATGTATAATCATACAACGCTTCTCTTCCATCAGCTCCTTTATATACTTTCTCTTGATAAATCATTACGGTTGAAATTCTTGATTACTTAGAAACGATTGATCTGTTAAACTGTTCAGAAATGCGATTAAGTCTGCTTTCTCTTGATCAGAAATCTCAAATCCTTGAATCAATTCGCTTTTATTTGGATGATTTGTTCCACCTGATGCAAAGAAATCAATTACACCGTCAAGCGTTTCAATACTTCCATCAAACATATACGGTGAGGTTACGGCTACGTTTCTCAATGTTGGAACTTCAAATTTACCCGCATCAGCCTGATTTACAGTTATACGCGCTCTACCAGAATCGGGGTAGTTTTCTTTTAACCCAATGTTTTGATACGAGTAATCAGTAAACATGATTCCGCTGTGACAGCTTGCACATTGAAGTTCATCGCTTTTAAACAGCTCATACCCTCTTAACTCAGCATCGGTTAAAACAGATCTACCTTGAATAAAGTGCCGATCAAATCTACTGTTCCCACTCAATAGCGTTCTTTCGAAAGCAGCAATGGCTCTTGTTAATCCAAATGCAGAAGGCTCTGTACCAAATACTTTTAGAAATTCAGCCGAATAATGGTCATCAGCTTTCAAACGATCAACTGCATCAACAATGTTTAAATCAAATTCTAGTTCATTATCGAATGGAGCTAAAATTTGCAGTTCAAGAGTTGGAATACCACCATCTTTAAAAAAGTGAGGCTTGTAAGCTACGTTTGTCAATGTTGGAGAATTACGCTCTCCTACTTTTCCTTCAACTCCAATACTCAGTGCTTTGTCATCAGAAAACCCATGATTTTGCATGTGGCAAGATCCGCACGAAATGGTATTATCCTTAGAAAGTATTGGATCGTAAAAAAGCTCTTTCCCCAAAGCTATTTTAGCTGGAGTTAAAGGATTGTCATCTGGAATTTCAGGAGCTTGAAATCCCTGAGGGATTTGCAACATATAGGTTTCACCACTTGAATCAGTAATCGGCTCATCCTTATTACATGAAACAAGAAAAAGAAAAGAAAAGAGCAATGTGGGAATTGCAATGCGCATTATTCAAAAGCATTTGCAAGGTTTTCTTGATATGCTTTAGCCAACTCCAAATTATCAGTTGTATGAGATTGACCGTCAGTAGCTAAATCCAATTGATTAGGTGCATTTAACAATTCATCTAGATTTAAAACTACTTGTACAATTGTATTCTGGCCTGAGTTTACTTGGAATGATTTATTTAATGAAACCATCGGCTGATACACTTCATCTGTACCAGTATGAACAAACCAAGGAATTGTGGAATCGGCTATTATATTTCCTTCTGCTTTAGTGAAGATAAAATTAGTGTTCCATGACCAAAACATATTGTTCTGTACTGCCAAAGGATGTCCATTTGGAAATGTTGTCACATCCATCGCATTTAAATCTGGACTCACCCCAGTTTCGAATCTTACGGCAGAATAAGTTCCAACATCAACACGAAAAGATTCAGTAGTTCGAATTGGCCCACCTATTCTATTGGGTTCATAATCGAAAATTGCAATATCTGAAATTTGAGTCTGAACACCAGAAGAGCTTATTATTGAGATGTTGGATAAATAAAACTTCAGGGTTGAGAACCAATAGTCTCTACCAAAGTTGTCTTGGTAAATTTCATTCATAGTAAGAACTTCACCGTTAACAATGGGAACAACTTGTAACTGAACAGTTCCAGTCATTGTCCCAGAGTCATTGTTATCATCAGAATCATCATCATTAAAAAGACATGATGTCAATCCTAATATTGCTAAAGCTACATACAATATCTTTTTCATAACTAGCGTGTTAAACAAAGCATTCGAAAGCAAATTACCCTCGAATGCTTTGATATTAATTACATACCTGTACTGAATGCATTTACCAAATTATTAGCCACTTCCATAGCTAATGGCATGTTATTCATGGTATGAGTCAATGTATCTTGACTGAAGTCTATAGTTTCAAACACAGCAGCATGGTTAACCATAACCATTACCTCGTTAGAAACATTTTTTTGCACTGTAAATTCATGCCCTAAAGAAACATTTCTAACCATATTATCCATACCAACGTGGTATGCGAAATTGTGCACAGGAGTACCTGTTTTATCAGTAGAATCGGCATATTGACCTTCAATTTTCACAAAGATGTATCCTGAATTCCAACTCCAATGCATACTTGGCGATTGTGGAGCAAGGTCACCTGATGCCGCAGAAGGATCAGCATGATTAGTGGCAGAATCAGCAATACCTAAGCTAAAATCTATTCCGTAATAAGTTCCTACAGGTAAACCTCCTAAATTATACAACATCTCATCAGGCTTGACTAAGTAATTAAGATTATCAAACGAAGCTTTCTGAGAACCAATAGGATCTAACCAAACGGAAATATTGGATATGTAAAACTGAGATAATTGAACATTGTAGTTCCAATTATCAGGAGTGGAATACGTTTCTGTTGTACTAAATTCAGACATCCCTGACATTGGATGAAAGTGAAGTGATAATTCTCCATAACCCCCATCAATCACTTGTGAGTCTGTTGTTTGATTATCATCATCTTTATTACATGAAGTAAAGGTTAGAGCCACTGCTCCTAGTATCAATAGAATTTTTTTCATGGTATAAGTTTTTCTTAATTATTTGAGTGATTTCGTAGGGTGATCTGTGTTTTAAATTAAGAAAGAACTATTTTAGGCGGTCTCAGTAATAAAGCATGGTAATCTGATGTCTTAATAACCGATATTTCGTGATACTTAATCTCTGAAATCAGATCTAAATTAT
Source organism: uncultured Flavobacteriales bacterium (assembly GCA_913045895.1). Lineage (GTDB taxonomy): Bacteria > Bacteroidota > Bacteroidia > Flavobacteriales_G > Salibacteraceae > UBA6049. The sequence continues at coordinate 3,669 of CAJWSQ010000203.1, forward strand.
GTATATCTAACTCATCAGTAGTTAATGGCGAAACTGGATATTCCCTCGAATCGTAAGAAGGTATTCTTGAATTTTCTTCAGATGTGTTATCACCTGTAGCTTCCCTCAGTTCTTGAGCTAGATGACACTTTCCATCGCACTGTAATTTGGGCTTATCTCTATTGATGCAAAGAAACTCAGAGATGTACTCTTTATTTAACTCATACTCAATAAATGGCAATATAGGCCTAACCATACCCATCAGGTATAGCGACACAAATATCCATTTCAAATATAATCTCATTGAGGAGGTTTTGCTACTATTTACGCAAATATGCTAAAATTAGTTTGTTTATACTGTGAGTAAAATCACAGGTGTTAAATGGCTGTTAAGTAGTGATTCTTTCAAATACATTTAGCAAATTTGGGCGTCTAGATCGCAAATTAAATAGAAATCACAATTTCAAATACATCAAATACATGAAGTGGATTACTACCTTATTCTTGAGCCTATCTTCAATAGCTGTGTGGGCACAGGGATATAACTACAAGTTTAAAATAGAAGGCCTTAAAGATACTACCATATACATGGCTAACTACTATGGTGGCAAGCAGTATTACAACGATACAGCTGAAGTAAATAGCAAAGGAGAATTTGCATTTACTGGCGAAAATGAAAAGCCTGGTGGTATTTACACTATCATTATGCCAGACAAAAGTGGATACATGGAAGTTGTTATCAATGGCGAGAAATCTTTCACTATTGAAACTAAGAAAAACGACTTGGTTGGTTCTGCAAAAATTACTGGTTCAAAAGAGAATAAGGCATTTTACGAGTACTTGAGATACGTTACTGAATCATCTACCATTGGCAGAGATTTAGACGCTAAATTAAAAGCTACAAACGATAAAAAAGAAAAGGAAAAGTTACGTGAAGAGCTTAACAAGCTTCAAGCTGAAGGAACAGCGTACCGCGAAAACTTTGTTAAAGAAAATTCTGACCTTTTTGCTGCAAAAATCCTTTCTACATCACGTGACCCTGAAGTTCCAGAGGCTCCGAAATTAGAAGACGGATCAGTTGACAGCAATTTTCAATACGTATATTTTAAAGAGCATTACTTTGATAATGTAGATTTTAAAGATCCACGTTTATTAAGAACTCCAATTCTTCACAAGAAGATTGATTATTACCTAAAGAAATTAACTCCTCAAATCCCCGATTCTGTTTGTGCAGCTATTGAGCACATGGCTACTCTAGCTGGTGACACAGGTTTAATTTTTAAATACATCGTTCAGTATTCAACAACTGAATATGAGAAATCTAAGGTTATGGGAATGGATGCAGTGTTCATTTGCATGGCAGATAAGTACTATTCAAAAGGAAAAGCTACTTGGGTTGATTCAACTCAATTAAATGAAATTCTAGAGAATTATAACGTTCGCAAAAATTTAATTTTAGGCGCTTACGCTGAGGATATTACTTTATTAGACACAGCAGAGAACTGGAGAAGTTTATACGATGTCGATTCAAAGTATACAGTATTAGTATTCTGGGATCCTAATTGTGGTCACTGTAAAAAAGAACTTCCAAAGCTTCAAAAAGAATATCTGAAATGGCAAGAAGCTGGTAAAGACATTGAAGTATTTGGTGTGAGTACTGAATTTGAAAATGGTGACTTGGTTAAGTTCTTGGATAAACACCAAATTACATTCTTAAACGTGAGTGATAATCCTGAAGTGAATGAAAATGCATGGAAGTACATCACTAAAGGTGAAACAACTTTAAATAGCTTGAATTTCCGTGATTATTGGGACATCTACTCTACTCCACAATTCTATTTGTTAGATAAAAACAAAAAGATCATTGCGAAGAGATTAACAGCAGATCAAATTGAAGGATTTGTTGAAGAATACGAAAAAAGAAATCCTTAATACCGGA
>CAJWSQ010000204.1 GCA_913045895.1 uncultured Flavobacteriales bacterium
TGCAGATAAAACCAGTATTTTTTCTCTACTAGCAAACATTGGTGACACAAAGTCTTTAATCATTCACCCTGCAAGTACAACACATCAACAGTTGAACGCAGAAGCACAAGAAACGACTGGAGTAACTCAAGATTTAGTGCGTTTATCTATTGGATTAGAAGACGTAGAGGATTTGAAAAATGATTTAAAGCAAGCTTTTTAAATAATAAAATGAATACAACCCACCTCAATAATGGTATTCATCAATTAACTTTAGCAAGCGGTGTTAAGCTTAGTTTTCAGTCCTTTGGACAAGATTATCTCAGCGCCCCGGTTATCTTGGTTAATCATCCACTTACGGGCGATTCCAGAGTGACCGGAGCGTTTGGTTGGTGGAATGATCTTATTGGTTTAGGAAAGTCTATTGATACGAGGAATTTCGCTATAGTTTCGTTTAATATTCCAGGCAATGGATTTGATGGAATTTTAATCGATGATTTCGAAACTTGGAATGCAGGGACTATTGCTAGCTTTTTTCACGAGGGTTTAAAGCTCCTTGGAATTGGACATTTACACACTGTAATAGGTGGTTCTTTGGGCGCAGGCATTGCCTGGGAAATGGCGGCTTTATTTCCAGATTTCATTACAAATCTCATTCCGGTAGGAGGGGATTGGAAATCTACTGATTGGATGATTGCCAATACTTTTTTACAGAAGCAAATTCTAGCGACCAATCCAAGACCACTTGAAATTGCACGTATGCACGCCATGTTGTGCTATAGAACACCAGAGTCTTTTAAGTTGCGATTCAATCGTACTGTAAATGAAAATCTTGGGTTTTTTAATGTAGAGTCTTGGTTGATGCATCATGGAAAGAAGCTTACGGAGCGTTTTCAATTGCAAGCATATAAAACCATGAATCATGTGCTTGGTTCTATCGATATAACCCGAAACGGAGAATCGTTTGAAGAAATAATACAATCCATAAAAGCATCAATTCATATTTTTTCTATCGACAGTGATCTCTTTTTTCCTCTATATGAAGATCAAGAAACGGTTCGAAGAGCTAAAGAGGTTGGTGTAATAATCAACCATCAAATCATTCATTCTGATTATGGACATGATGCCTTTTTGATGGAATCAGAAAAAGTAGTACCCCTTTTACATCCCATTTTTAATTAAAACTAAAAAACATGAAAATATCTCTAAACCGTATCAATCAAGATTACCTTTTTGAAGCTAAAAGTTCAAATGACCTAACCGTTCTTATGGATAATAAATCCAAAACAGAAGGTAAGGTCGAAGGAATAAGCCCCATGGAAGTTTTGCTAATGGGAGTTGCTGGATGTAGTAGTATCGATATTGTGGCTATTTTAAATAAGCAACGCATCAATCCGGTTACTTTAAGAATGGAAGTAGAAGGTATTCGAGATGCTAACGCAGTTCCAGCTCCTTTTCAAGGAATCAATGTTACCCTTTTTCTAGAAGGAGATGATATTACTCCCGAGAAAGCAAAACGCGCATCGCAACTTTCTTTTGAAAAATATTGTTCTGTTTCTAAATCTTTAGATCCGAACATCATTATCAATCAAATCATTGTTGTAAACGGTGTAACAGTATGACCCACAAATTAGAAACAAAAGCCATTAGGACACAGATGGAACGTTCTCAATATTTAGAACATTCCTCGCCCATTCACCTTACATCAAGTTTTGTGTTTGAGGATGCTGAGGATATGCGCGTGTCTTTAGTAGAAGAGAAAAAGCGTAATGTGTACATTCGTTATTCGAATCCCAATACATCTGAGTTTATTCAGAAAATTGCCGATATGGAAGGTGCCGAAGATGGAGTTTCTTTTGCCACAGGAATGGGTGCTATTTATGGAACCTTTGCTGCATTGCTCAATGCAGGAGATCATGTTGTTTCAGCCCGCTCTGTTTTTGGTGCAACACACAGTTTATTTACAAAGTATTTGCCTAAGTGGAATATTGAAACTTCTTATTTTAAAGTAGAAGAACCCGAAACAGTAACGAGCTTAATTCAGCCCAACACAAAGATTTTGTATGCCGAAACGCCTACGAATCCGGGAGTTGACATTCTTGATTTAGCATACTTAGGCGAAGTAGCAAAAAAGCATAATCTGATTTTAATCATTGACAATTGTTTTGCAACACCTTATTTACAACAACCCATTAAATTTGGAGCAGACTTAGTCATTCATTCTGCAACCAAATTGATCGACGGACAAGGAAGAGTTCTCGGTGGTGTTACTGTTGGAAGTTTGGATTTGATTTGTGAAATTCATCTTTTTGCGCGTACTACTGGTTTGGCTTTGTCTCCTTTTAATGCTTGGGTTTTATCCAAAAGTATGGAGACGCTTCCAGTTCGTATAGATCGTCATTGTCAATCAGCTTTAGCAACAGCGGAGTTTTTAGAAAAGCATCCAAAAATTAGCTGGGTAAAATATCCATTCTTAAAATCACATCCTCAACACGAATTAGCTAAGAAGCAAATGAGTCAAGATGGGAGTATTATCGCTTATGAAATTAAAGGCGGTCTTGATTCCGGGCGCAATTTTCTAGATGCACTAACCATACTTTCTCTTTCTTCTAATCTCGACGATTCAAGAACAATTATTATGCATCCGGCATTAACCACTCATAATAAACTTTCGGAATCGGATCGTTTGGAAGTTGGAATAACGGACGGAATGTTAGGACTCTCTGAAGGATTAGAACATGTATAAGATATTCAAAACGATTTAAATCAAGCATTAGCAACCTTATAAATGACTGCAATAGAAGAAGCTTTACAGAATAACATCCTCGTTTTGGATGGCGCCATGGGAACGATGTTGCAAGCCTATAAATTCACTGAAGCGGATTTTAGAGGTGACCGCTTTACAGATCATCCCTGTTCTCTTCAAGGGAATAATGACATACTATCATTGACTCAACCCGAGGCAATTAAAACAATACATCGTAAGTATTTTGAAGTAGGTGCCGATATTGTAGAAACCAATACTTTTTCTTCTACTTCAATTGGTATGGGAGATTATGAAATGGAACCTTGGGTTTATGAGCTGAATTTTGAATCGGCTAAATTAGCGCGTGAAGTTGCAGATGGGTTTACCAATGCAAACCCAAACAAACCCCGTTTTGTTGCAGGATCTATTGGGCCTACAAACCGAACTGCGAGTATGTCTCCTGATGTAAATGATCCGGGCTATCGAGCAGTAACCTTTGATGAACTAGTCATCTCGTATAGCGAGCAAGTCCAAGGCTTAGTCGATGGAGGATCGGATGTGTTGTTAGTTGAAACAGTTTTTGATACACTAAACGCTAAAGCTGCTTTGTTCGCAATTGATGCTTTAAAAGAAAAAAACAATTTCAATATCCCAGTAATGGTGAGCGGTACCATTACCGATGCTAGTGGAAGAACCCTTTCTGGGCAAACTGTAGAAGCCTTTGTGATTTCAGTCTCACACATTCCTTTGTTGAGCATTGGATTCAATTGTGCTTTGGGCGCAGACCAATTATTGCCATACCTCAGGACCCTTTCGCAAGCTACTGAAGTTCGTACCTCAGCGCATCCTAATGCAGGACTACCCAATGCTTTTGGCGCTTATGATCAAACACCAGAAGAAATGGGAGCGTTAGTAACAAAGTATTTAGAAGAAAATTTAATTAATATCATTGGCGGTTGTTGCGGATCAACACCGGACCATATTGCTCAAATTGCAGCGGCAGCAAGATTACATCAGCCCAGAAAAATTCAACAAATTTCTATATGAAAGTGGGAACAAAATACCTGAAACTTTCTGGTTTGGAACCCCTAGTGGTTACACCTGAAACGAATTTCATTAACATAGGGGAACGCACCAATGTTACAGGTTCGCGAAAGTTTTTACGCCTCATTGAACAAGGCGATTATAATGCTGCAGTTGAGGTTGCACGAGATCAGGTCGACGGCGGTGCACAGATTTTGGATGTTAATATGGACGAGGGGATGATCGATGGCTCTAAAGCCATGACAACCTACTTGAATCTATTAGCAGCCGAACCTGATATCTCTCGAATTCCTGTAATGATCGATAGTTCTAAATGGGAAATCATTGAAGCGGGACTTAAAGTAGTTCAAGGTAAATCGGTTGTCAATTCAATCAGTTTAAAAGAAGGAGAAGAGAATTTCATTAAACAAGCCAATACCATTCGTAGATACGGAGCGGCTGTTATCATTATGGCATTTGATGAAGATGGACAAGCAGATACACTTGAACGTCGAATTGAGATTTGTAAACGTTCGTATGACGTATTGGTTGATGTCGTTGGCTTTCCTCCAGAAGATATTATTTTTGACCCCAACATTTTTCCTGTTGCTACAGGAATGGATGAACACAAAAACAATGCAGTTGATTTCTTTAAAACTGCTGCTTGGATACGAGAAAATATACCCCATGCACATGTGAGCGGAGGTGTTAGCAATGTTTCTTTTTCTTTTCGAGGAAATAATAAAGTCCGAGAAGCCATGCATTCGGCTTTTTTATATCACGCCATACAGCATGGAATGAATATGGGGATTGTGAACCCTACAATGTTAGAGATTTATGATGAAATTGAACCAGAGCTTTTAATTCGTGTAGAAGATGTACTCCTAAACAAAAGGGACGATGCTACCGAACGCTTATTGGATTTTGCAGAGCAAATTGTCGATAACACAACCGAAAGAAAATTAGTGGTTAAAGAGTGGCGCGTATATCCACTTCAAGAACGGATTACCCATGCCTTGGTGAAAGGAATTGATGAATTCATTGTTGAAGATGTTGAAGAGGCTCGTTTACTAGCGCCGAGACCCATCGAAGTTATTGAGCAAAACCTGATGACTGGAATGAATGTCGTTGGAGATTTATTTGGTTCTGGAAAAATGTTTTTACCTCAAGTTGTTAAATCTGCCCGAGTTATGAAACGCGCTGTGGCTCATTTGTTACCTTTTATTGAAGCTGAAAAAGATGGGAAACAAGAAGCCGCTGGAAAAATATTAATGGCTACCGTTAAAGGTGATGTACACGATATTGGCAAGAATATTGTGGGTGTTGTACTGGCCTGTAATAATTACGAAATTATTGATTTAGGTGTTATGGTACCATTAGAGAAAATCATAACTACCGCCATAGAAGAAGAAGTAGACATCATTGGACTTTCGGGTTTAATTACCCCATCGCTCGATGAAATGATCTATGTTGCCCAAGAGCTCAAGCGTAGAGATTTAACTATTCCCTTAATGATCGGTGGAGCAACAACCTCTAAAGCACACACGGCAGTTAAAATAGCGCCAGAACTAACCTCTACAGTAATTCACGTTAACGATGCTTCGAGGGCTGTTACAGTAGCAGGGAGTTTGTTGAATAAGGAAACCTCACAACTTTATAAAGATTCGATTCGCAGTGAATACGAACTTTTCAGAACTAAGTTTTTGGATCGACAAGAAACTAAAGAGCACATCGATATAGAAACGGCACGTTCTCGAAAACTTCAATTGGATTGGAGTACGTTCGAACCGAAGACTCCAAATCAATTAGGAGTTCAAGTCATAGCAGATCAAAAT
>CAJWSQ010000205.1 GCA_913045895.1 uncultured Flavobacteriales bacterium
AATATGGATTGCTGTAATTATTTATTTAAAAGATTTATATGAAAATAATTAAATACTTTATAATTATATTTTTTACAATTATTCACGGAACTTTAAATGCAAATGAAAAGGAATTTAATGATCTGATTCATCAATCTGAAGAGTTAGATCAACAGCTTTTGATTTTCAAGCACAGTTCACGTTGTGGATTTAGCTCAATGATCAAGCGTAGATTTGAAAGTGAATATGATTCAAACCTTACAGTTTATGAGGTTGATGTCATAAAGTCACGCGAGCTTTCAAATTACATTTCTAGTACTTATTCCATTCAACACGAATCACCACAAATAATTCTCTTCAAGTCTGGACAACCTGTTTTCAGCGACTCACACAGTGGGGTAAACGTAGAAAATATAAAGTCTCACCTAACTGTATAGCATTACTTTACGTATTTTACCTAAGGACTAAAAGTAGCTATATTTTTTATCCTTAAATTTGCCATTCTGTAGATGCGTAAAATCATTCTGTCCATATCGTTTTTGTTTGCAATGATGTTTGTTACTCTTGATTCTTATACTCAAGTTTCAGGACAATCGTCAGAAGAAACAAAGTTATATTATAGGTCAGAGTACGCTTTTGGTGGATTTCTACACACAAGAGGTTTTGGGTTAAATTTTAGATATTCTAAGAATTTAACTGGGTTTACCAAATTGATGTATGGTTTTGAACTCAGTAACATGCGCCATGAAAAACAGCAACGCATTTACAATCCTAGCTATGATGATGCTCGCGGTTACTACCTTGGAAAGCTTAACTCACTAGCAGTAGCTAGATTTAACATTGGAAGACAGAAAGTTATATTTGGAAAAGAAGTTAAAAACGGAGTCCAAATAAACTACTTGTATCAAGTTGGTGCTACATTGGGTTTTGTTGCTCCAGTATACTTAGAGATTATTCGGTATGATGGAGGGCAAAATGTTGTTACAGAAAGATATGATCCTGAATTGCATAATGTCAATAACATTTATGGTAGATCTTCATTTATCTACGGAGTTCAGAATTTGTCTTTATACCCAGGCGGACACGCTAAGTTTGCGTTCAATTTTGAGTATTCACCAGAAGATGAATTACTAAAGGCATTAGAGGTAGGAGTAACCGTTGACGGATATTATAAATCTGTTCCAATTATGGCCTATGCCGATAACCACCAGTTCTGGTATACGTTTTACGTTAATTTTCAATTTGGAAAGAAGCTATATTAATATATGAGTACTGTAGTTACAGCTAATAAAAAGTCGACTTCAATACATAATCCCGAAGGTAAAGTTATGACCAATAAACCTAAATGGTTAAGGGTTAAGCTACCTATAGGTAAAGAGTATCAAGATGTAAGGAAGATTGTTACAGACCACAAACTACATACTATCTGTGAAAGTGGAAACTGCCCAAATATGGGTGAGTGTTGGGGAGCTGGCACTGCTACATTTATGATTTTGGGTAATATTTGTACCAGATCTTGTGGCTTTTGTTCAGTGGCTACAGGAAAGCCTGATAAAGCTGATCCATTTGAGCCTTTACGTGTTGCCAAATCTGTAAAGTTGATGGGAGTTAAACATTGTGTTTTAACTTCTGTTGATAGAGATGATCTTAAAGATGGAGGTTCATCTATTTGGGCTGATACAGTTAATGCAGTACGTAAATTAAGCCCAGAAACAACAATGGAAACTTTAATCCCAGATTTTAGGGGGATTTGGGGTAATTTAGATAAAATCATTGAGGTTCATCCTGAAATAGTTTCTCATAATTTAGAAACCGTTAGACGTTTAACAAAACAAGTTCGTATACAAGCTAAATACGATAGAAGTCTAGAAGTTCTATTTAGATTGAAAAAAGGTGGTATGCGAACTAAGTCAGGGATAATGTTAGGTTTAGGTGAAACTGAACAAGAGATTCTAGAGACAATGGATGATCTTAGAGCAGTTGATGTTGATATCTTAACAATGGGACAATATTTGCAACCAACACCCAAGCACCTCCCTGTAGCTGAGTTTGTTACCCCTGAAAAATTTGAAGAATACAGATTAATTGCGCTTGAAAAAGGCTTCAAGTTTGTTGAAAGTGCTCCTTTAGTAAGGTCTTCCTACCATGCTGAGAAGCACATGGCTGATTAAATATTAATAAACCGAAAACATCTAATTAGACGTCAGTTACACTGAATTTACAACCACATTCTTTAACAAATTAGATAGAGTTGTGAAAAAAAGTTAAATTGCCGCCTGAAGATTTAAGATTGCAGTAAAGTTCACTTATTATATGAAAACAAAAGTTCTACTTGGTTCTTTATTAGTTGCTTTAACAGGAACTACATATGTTTCGTATCAATTATTGAAAAATAATGATATGGCTTATGTTCCTCGTGATACAGAAGGAAAAGAAAACATTGAAAGTTTTGAAGGCGGAAGTAATATTACCGCTGATGAAGACTTGTTGCGCGAACTCAGAGCGATGCCGAATGGTGAAATTGATTACGATGAAATCCTAAAGGCAAAAAAACAAGTCCAACAGAGACTATCTAAAAGATCAGCCATAGGTCTTGAATGGCAATTCATGGGGCCTGGTAATATCGGAGGTAGAACTCGTAGTATTCTAGTAGATAGAAATAATTCAAATCGCGTATACGCAGCAGCAATTTCTGGAGGATTATGGTATTCTGATGATGCTGCAGGTACTTGGTATCCGTATGATGATTTGATGGATAACTTAATTGCTTCTTGTATCGTACAGGCTCCAAACGGTGATTTGTATTTAGGTACAGGAAATTATTTTGAGAACTTTGGAGGTACCGCTAACATGCCTGGTGGAGGTATTTACCGTTCAACAGATGGTGGTGAAACTTTTAATAAAATACCGTCAACTGATCCTGAAACTGAGGGTAATCATTGGCAAAGAATTAACTGCATTACATTTGATCCAAACAATTCAGACGTAATATACGCAGGTACTCTAGGAGGACTCTATGTATCAACAGATGGTGGTACTTCATGGAGTAATGGAATGTCGCTTAATGGCCCTACAGGTTGTACAATTGATGCAAGTGGTCCAATACATGATTTGGAAATGACATCAACAGGAACATTGCTAGTTGGTTACGGAGGAGGTCTTTACAGATCTGAAACACCTCAGGACAGATGTACATTTATTCAAATTACATCTGGTATTCCGTCTTCTTCAAGTAGAATTGATTTAACAGTGTGTAACAACGATGAAAGCATTGCTTATGCACTAACAATTAATGGTAATGGTAACTTAGAAGGTGTATACAAATCTGAAGATGGTGGTGTTAATTGGGCAGATCTAGATCCAGCTCCACCTTCACCAATGATTGATTCAACCTTTAATGTGTTCAATGGTCAAGGTGTTTATGATATGGCAATTGAGGTTTATCCTAATGATTGTGATAAAATTATGTTAGGAGGGGTTGAAACCTATCAAATCAATAACTCATGGACTAGAATATCTGAAAACTTTGCTCCTAAATCTAGTGGGATTTATATTCACTCTGATAAACATTATTTTGAGTTTGATCCGAATAACCCGAGTATAATGTATGTAGCGAGTGATGGTGGTGTTGGTAAAACAATTAATGCAAATGCTCCTCAACCAGAGTGGACTGATAATAACAGATATTACGGTACAACTCAATTATATGGTATTTCTTTCTCTAAAGATGGTAGAGTTTTAGGTGGTACTCAAGATAATGGATCATTCTATATTGACCCATCATTACCAGGAGAATCACAATTTGATGCAACTGAAGTATTAGGTGGTGATGGTTTTGATAATGAGGTGAGTATGATTGACGAATTAGCATTTACTACACTTTATTATGGACAGGTTTACAGAATTAATGCAACTACAGGAGCTTCTACTTTCCTGACAGGAGGTTATACTGATGGTACTGGAAATTCTGCACCATTCTGGACGGTAATTAGACTTTGGGAAAATACAAATGATCCTACTAGTAAAGACAGTGTAGCCTTCTATAACGATCCTACACAGTTAACAATTGCATCTGGTAATGGATCTAATAGAAACTTCAGTGGTACTTTGTCATTAACTCAAGATGCAGCTGAAGTAGTAATTGGTTCGGTAATCTTTAGAAATGCATTCGGAACAACAGTTCAAGAAGTAGATGATAATGACGGAGATGGTGTACTATCACTAAATGGCGATAGTGTTGGTGTTATTGATTACAATACAGGTGAGTACGAGTTTACTTTTGATATAGCTCCTGCAAATCAATCAAATATTAGTCTTTCATTTTCAACAACCTTTAGCGCTGGTGATACAATAGTTTTGGCGTCTAACAATCAAGATTATCCATTTGATTATGTATTAACAACCAATTTAGGTGTTGGTGATTCTGTTGTGGTTCAAGATCCAGTACAGACGCTTATGGCGGTATCTCTAAACGGTGCTCCAATTATTACTAGAGATGCTATTAAAGAAGATCGCCTACCACAATGGTTTGAATTGGGCGATGTTTTAGGTTCAGGTACTCCAGTAGCATTTGAATTTTCTAATGATGGTAACCATCTGTACACTGCATCTTCAAATAGAATTACTAGATACAGTGGAATTAACGATTTATACTCTTCAGCTGATTTATCAAATGTTACAGCAACGTCTATTTTCACTCCAAATCAAGGGGCTATTAGAGGTATTGCATTACATCCTACAGATCCTGAGAAGTTATTAGTTACTGTTACAGGTTACGGGCATAGTCAACACATTTATGAGATAACTAATGCTCAAAGCGCAACAGGAACAGCTACTCGAGTGTTAAAAGAGGGAGATTTACCACAAATCCCTGTTTATGACGCAGAGTATAATGTAGTTGATCCTAGCATCGTGTTAATCGGTACTGATTTTGGTGTGTGGTCAACACAAGACATTAATGCAACTAGTGTTGAGTGGTCAAACGAGAATGCAACATTGGCCAATACACCTGTATTTGATGTTAGACAGCAAAAGCTTGATTACTATGAAGCAGAAAACTATCATAGATTTTACTTAGGTACTCATGGTAGAGGTATTTGGTCTACAGGAAGTTTAGTTGGAACTCCTGAAATTGATAGAACAGAGTCAAAATCTGCTGATTTAGGGCTTAAAGTGTATCCAAATCCAGTAACAAGTGGAAGCGTAACAGTAGACTTTACATTATCTCAGTCTGGATCTGTACACGTACGTGTATTTGATTTGAGTGGTAAGAAAAGAAATGCAGAAGTTAAAGACTGTAGTAGAGTTCCAATAGAACAATCAGTTGAAGAAATAGAAATACCTATTCCATGGAGAAGAGAATCAACATTTGAATTATTATACCATAAAGAAAATGGGTTTTATGAAAATAAATGGACTTGGACTGATACTCGAAAAAACCAAATACACTTTTACAATAAAGTACTAACAGGTAAATCAGATTATAAAAGAGATGGTATAGATAATGTTAGATATGAT
>CAJWSQ010000206.1 GCA_913045895.1 uncultured Flavobacteriales bacterium
TGAGTCCGGTAATTTGGCAACATCTGCTTCAAATAAAGTCAGTTCGGTTTTCCAATCTGGTAATCGAAATAGTGTTACCAAAGCTGCTATTCCTAAAATCGTAAATGCTGGAATACGTGCTTTTTGAAAGTTGGGTAATTGAAGCTGACTCAATGCCAAAACAAACACAAATGTGGGTGTAAAGGCCAATCGTTCAGCGAGGTTCACTCCTATTGGCATAAAGATGTTTGAAACAGGAGCTATTAAAATAAACCAAGTCAAAATAGCTACTCCCAAAATCGATTTTTTCAAAGTCAATCGCAAACCGAAAATCACCAAACCTGTCAGTAACACAATACCAATAATTGCCTTTATACTGGCAATAGGAATCACTGGAATTCCATCGGGAGAATAATCACTCACCAACGGATACGGAAAGAACATTTTGATGAGATAAAGTGTCGTAATCCAAACTCCAGTAGCTTTTTTATCTAAAACATTTGTTGCCTTAAGCGTGCTGTTTGTCATATCACTAAACAGATCAGCATCTACTGGATTGGGCATACTGTTGATAATTTGCATGTGCCAACCAATCCAAACCGCGCCAACTACAAACAATATTGCTGAAAGAACCGATAAATCTGTAGACCAAGTTTTGCGTTTTGCCCAAATCAATAACGGAGCTGCAACTAACCAACTGATGGATGATTCTTTAGATAACAAAGCAGCTAAAAACAATAGTCCAGCTAATACACAATCAGATGTTTCAAGTTTAGATTTTGCGGTGGTTATATCAAGCAACAAAAGCGCGAAAAGCAAAGCCGATAATTCATCTAAACTTTTGATATTGGCTACCACTTCTGTGTGCAATGGATGAACCACAAACAGCAACCCCAAAACAAATAACCAAGATTGATTGATATCAGGCAGAAAGCGATTGATCAATCGATAAACAAGTAGACAAATAAAGGCGTAAACCAAGATATTAGTTAGGTGTCCAGGCATCGGACTATCAGGAACTATTGCTTGTTGAATAGCCCAAACCGACATCGGAATGGGACGATATAATCCATCATTAAATTCATAGGCTCCATTCAAAAAGTTGGTTGTCCAGATTTTGGGCAATCCAGCAAATCCATTTTGAACATGTTGGTGTTTCTGAATGGCTATTTCATCATCGTAAACATAATCATGCGTAATAGTTGGCAAGTATAAAAGAACAGCGATAATTGCAATCCAATATGAATTGGGAAGTTTATTTAGGGCGGAAATCATAGTTACGAAACTAATGAAATCAAGATTGGATTCGATGTGACCTATTAACAAAAAAAGCCACCTCCACCGAAGCGGAGATGACTTAATTAAACGACCTCGAATCGTTTAGCAGAATTCAACAGTTAAATTAGCGCCAGCCACCCCCTAATGCACGGTAAACATTAACCATCGCATTCATTTGCTGCTGCTTGGTTTCAATTAGCTCAAACTTCGATTCCAATGCATCGCGTTGAGTTAACAATACCTCCATATAATCGGCACGGGCAGATCGGAATAACCCATTCGATATTTCAATCGACTTGGTTAACGTTTCTACTTGTTGTGATTTTAAATCATAGCTCTGCTTGAGATTATCGATTTTAGAAACCTGATTAGCTACTTCGATATACGCATTCAAAACCGTTTGCTCATAATTGTAAATGGCTTGAACTTGCTTGTAATTCGCTCCGTAATACTGAGCTTTAATGGCGCTTCGGTTAACCAAAGGAGCCATCAAATCGCCAGCAACATTGTAGAGCAACGATTCAGGTGTACGCAACAAATACTGCGGATCAAAAGCCTGATAACCAACTCCAGCCGTAATTCCGATGGATGGATAAAAAGCTGCTTTAGCTGATTTCACATCCAATTTAGCTGCTTCCAATTCCAACTCTGCTTGACGCACATCTGGTCTGTTTTCGAGCAACTGAGCTGGAATTCCTTGATAAACGAAATTGGGTTCGATATCTACAAACTTATCTGAACTACGATTGATCTGTTGCGGAAATCTACCCAACAAAAAGTTCAAGCTGTTTTCAGTTTCTACAATCTCTTGCTGAATTTTAAATTGAAGCGCTTTTGTGTTTAACACCTGAGCTTCAAATCGTCTTACAGCTAACTCAGTAACCTGTGCGTTTTTCTTCTGAAGTTTTACAATTTCTAACGCATCACTCTGAATTTTAACGTTGCGTTTTACCAAGTCTAGTTGATTATCTAGTGCCAATAATTCATAATACGAGTCGGCAATTTCAGCCACTAAATTGGTCACCATAAAGTTCTTGCCTTCAACACTAGACAAGTATCGCATTACTGCTGCTTTCTTGGCATTTCTGAGCTTTTTCCAAACATCTAATTCCCAATTGGCATACAATCCAAACTGAAAATCGGGTAACGGATCAGGCATTTCCATACCCGGTTTAATTTCCGTATTTTCTTCTAATGCTCCTATTGCAGTATACCTACCTGGTTTTTCAATTCCTGCTCCAGCACCTAAACCAATTGTAGGCAAATACTCTCCTTTTTTAGCTCGAATTTCGGTGCGAGAAACTTCAATTTCTTGCAAAGTGATGTTTAGCTCCTGATTGTATTTTAGAGCTGTATCAATTAAATCAGTTAAATAAGGATCTGTAAAATACTCACGCCAATTGATATCAGCAGAGTTGGTTGTATCCTGCGAGTCGTTGTAACTCGTAGGTACGATTTTGTTGACATCTGTTCTTGCTAAATCAGGCGCTTTACAAGAAGCAACTGCTACAACAGCAGAAACAGCAACTATATATTGATTGATTTTTCTATTCTTCATCATACTTGAAATCTTCAGTTAATGGACCTTCTTCTTCATCTTTAATGATCTTACGACCATCGGCTAGTTTACCGAATATGAAATACAATCCTGGAATAATTACAACCCCGAAAACTGTTCCGAACAACATACCTCCAAGTGCCGAAGAACCAATGGTATGATTACCGATTGCCCCAGCTCCATGGGCAAAAATCAATGGAATTAACCCTGCAATAAATGCGAAGGATGTCATTAAAATTGGACGGAAACGGGCTTTTGCTCCTTCAATAGCAGCATCAAAAATGCTGAGGCCTTCTTGCCTTTTTTGAACGGCAAACTCAACAATTAATACTGCGTTTTTACCAAGCAAACCAACCAGCATGATGAGTCCAACCTGAGCATAAATATCGTTTGCTAGCCCCATTGCCTTCAGCATGAAAAATGACCCAAATATCCCGACAGGAAGTGATAAAATTACCGCCAACGGAAGCAAGAAACTTTCGTATTGTGCCGCCAGAACCAAGTAAACAAAGACCAACACAACTAAGAAAATATAGATAGATTCATTACCGCGTTGAGCTTCATCATAAGACAACCCTTCCCAAGCAATATCATAACCTCTTGGCAAGGTTTCGGCTGCCGTTTCGCGAATGGCTTGAATAGCATCTGCCGTTGTATATCCTTCAGCTGGAAGCCTTCGAATGGCTGCTGAGTTGTACATGTTGTATCGGGTAATCTCATTTGGCCCTTGTGATTTCTTCAGTTTCATGAATGAAGAATACGGAACCATCTCACCATCTTCGTTTTTGATAAACAAATTCAACACATCAGATGGCAATCTTCTGAACTCAGGTGCCGACTGCACATACACTTTAAAGAACCTACCAAAACGAATGAAACCTTGCTCATAAGTTGACCCAATGAGAATATCTAAGTTCTCCATGGCCTTACCAATAGAAACGCTTTTTTGCATAGCCGCTTGATTATCGATTTCCAACTCGTATTGCGGATAGTTTGCTGCGAAGAATGTGAAGATACCAGTCAGTTCAGGTCGCTTACGAAGATTTTCCATAAACCCTTGATTCACCTTGTCAAACTCCTGATAATCTGTTTCGGTGTTTTTATCTAACAAGCGCATAGAGAAACCACCTGACGAACCAAACCCCGGAATTGCTGGTGGTTCAAAGAACTCAATAATAGCTCCTAAACCTTTGGTTTCTTCTTCCAACTCTTCCATGATTTCAGTTACGTTGTGCTCACGTTTCGACCATGGCTTTAAGTTGATCAAACAAGTACCTGCATTGGAACCACGACCTTCAGTCATAATCTCATATCCTGCCAGTGATGAAACCGATTCTACTCCATCAATTTCTTCACAGATTTTTTGCAGGTTACGAGCTACTTCATTGGTTCTCTCCAGTGTTGCTCCTGGAGGCGTTTGGATAATCGCATAGATTGTACCTTGATCTTCACTTGGAATAAATCCACCTGGTAAGAATTGATTTTGAATGTAAATACCCACACAAAAAGCCAGTAATACACCCCAAGTAATTGACTTGCGACTAACTATTTTGCGTAAGATGTTGGTGTACCTCCCAGTTAACTTATCGAATCCTCTATTGAATCCATCGATAAACTTATTGAACAAGTTCTGCTTCTTAGGTTTACCGTGATTGTTTTTCAGCAACATAGCCGAAAGCACTGGAGTTAACGTCAAAGCTATGAGTGCCGAAATAATGATGGCACTGGCCATGGTAATTGAGAACTGGCGATAGAAAGTACCAACTGGCCCACCCATGAATGAAATTGGAAGGAAAACCGAAACCATAACCAGGGTGATGGCGATGATGGCTCCACTAATTTCACGCATTACTTCACGTACAGCGTTATAGGGCGAGAGGTTCTTCTCTTCCATCTTGGCATGGACAGCCTCTACCACCACAATGGCATCATCTACCACAATACCAATAGCAAGTACCAAAGCAAATAGTGTCACCAAGTTAATTGACATTCCAAACAATTGGATCACGAAAAATGCTCCAACCAACGATACTGGCACTGCTAAAATTGGAATCAATGTTGAACGCCAATCACCCAAGAAAATGAACACGACTAACGCCACTAAGATGAAGGCATCTCGCAACGTGTGAATCACTTGTTCAATTGAAGCATCTAGAAATTGAGATACATCATAACTGATTTTGTAATCCATTCCCGGAGGAAATGATTCTTCCAGTTCTTTCAATTTGGTCTTAACATCTGCAATTACCTCCGTTGCATTACTACCGTAGTTTTGCTTCAGCATAATAGAGGCAGATGGATGTCCATCTAGGTTAGAGTAAATATCAAAGAACTCACTACCCAACTCAACTTTGGCAATATCTTTTAGCTTAATATTTTCACCTTCAGAATTTGCTCTGATGATAATATCCTCGTACTCTTCTGGCTTACTGTACCTTCCTTTGTACGTCAATACATACTCCAGAGATTGAGCCTGAATTCCAGAACTTCTACCCAAACGGCCGGGTCTACCTACAATACTTTGCTCGCCCATGGCATCCATTACCTCATCAACTGAGATGTTGTAAGCACGCATACGATCTGGGTTCAACCAAACACGCATGGCATATCTGCGAGATCCTAAAATTTGAGCATTGGCAATACCTTTAATTCTGTTGATTTCAGGAATCATTTT
>CAJWSQ010000207.1 GCA_913045895.1 uncultured Flavobacteriales bacterium
CATACAGCTGTAGGTGTTCTTGCAGTGCAGCATCCCACTGCCATCCCTGCACCCCTGGAGGGAGTATCCTAACCCCTTGAGGTATTCATTGGTTAAAACATGGCCTTGCGCGCCACATGTATTGGACAACACTAAAAGCCCCATGGGCAGCAGACTCATTAAGAGATGGGTTGCTCTTCCATTAAAAGATGAAAAAGTGATTCAAAGCAGATTGGATTCTGTTGACACCCTTTTATCCAATTACGATGAGAGTCAAGATATACATCACATAATTGCTCAACTAGGAGATCTCGAACGGTTAATTTCTAAGGTTGCTGTACAACGTGTCTCTCCACGTGAAGTGGAACAGATTAAAAAAGCGCTGAAAGCTATTCCAACGATCCAAGACAAACTAATTGAGTTTAACTCCACACCTATTAACCGAATTAAAGAGCAGCTTAATCCGTGCTCTCAAATCGTTCAAAAAATAGAATCTGAGCTGATTGATGATGCTCCAAATACAATTGGCAAAAGCTCTGTTATTCGAGAAGGAGTGAATTCTGAGTTGGATGAACTCAGAAAACTTTCTCACACATCTAAAGACTACCTAGAGCAAATGCTCAAACGAGAAACAGAAGCCACTGGTATTCCATCTTTAAAAATCGGCTTCAATAACGTTTTTGGATACTATTTAGAAGTACGAAACACGCACAGAGATAAAGTTCCAAGCGAGTGGATTCGCAAACAAACTTTGGTGAATGCTGAACGCTACATCACTGAAGAGTTAAAGGAATATGAAGTGAAAATATTGGGAGCCGAAGAAAAAATATTGGCTCTCGAAACACAGATTTACACCGATCTGATTTTAGCTTTAGCCGAATACGTTCAACCCATACAATTGAATGCTCAGCTAATTGCTGAACTAGACTGCCTAACTGCATTTGCCAACAACGCTAAGCAATTCAATTATTGCAAGCCTGAAATAAACAGTACTTTATCTATTGATATCAAAGGTGGTAGGCACCCTGTAATTGAGCAACAACTGGGTTTAGATGAAGAATATATCTCTAACGATGTTTACCTAAACAATGAAGATCAGCAGGTAATGATGATTACTGGTCCAAACATGGGTGGTAAATCTGCATTATTAAGACAAACCGCCTTGATTACGCTATTTGCACAGCTCGGTAGTTTTGTACCAGCTACCACAGCTTCAATTGGTTTAGTAGATAAGATTTTTACACGTGTAGGAGCTTCTGATAACATTTCTATGGGGGAAAGTACCTTCATGGTAGAAATGAACGAAACAGCAAGTATCCTAAACAACCTATCTGAACGAAGTTTAATACTCTTAGATGAGATTGGAAGAGGTACAAGCACATTTGATGGTGTTTCAATAGCATGGTCGATTGCTGAATACATTCATGAATCTAAATTCTCGCCCAAAACACTTTTCGCAACCCATTACCATGAGTTAAATGAAATGACAAAATCATTCCATCGCATAAAAAACTTCAACGTTGCGATTAAAGAAATTAACGGGCGAATCATCTTTTTAAGAAAATTAGTTCCAGGAGGAAGCAATCACAGTTTTGGTATTCATGTGGCTGATTTAGCAGGTATGCCCCCAGAAGTGATAGAAAAAGCAAAAATTATTTTAAAAACTTTAGAGAGCCAGCAACCGGGGTCATCAGACAACCAAAACGCCATAAAAGAAGTGGTAAAACAACAAGAGGAAGATTCAGCCATGCAATTGAGCTTCTTCCAGTTAGACGACCCAACCCTCATTCAGATCAAGGATGAAATTGCCAAGACCGACATCAATACACTAACACCAGTAGAGGCCCTTCTCAAGCTAAATGAGATAAAAAAAATGATAGGAGGTTGAAAAAACATTTGGAGGTTACAATTGAATGATTACTTTTGTTGCCCGTTTGCGAAAGTAGCTCAGCTGGTAGAGCATCACCTTGCCAAGGTGAGGGTCGCGAGTTCGAATCTCGTCTTTCGCTCAAAATGATAAAAACCCTCTTAAACGAGGGTTTTTATTTTAACTTCTTAGAAGTAGCGCTCATTAATATAGAGCCACTCGCCCGGGTGGTGGAATTGGTAGACACGCAGGACTTAAAATCCTGTGGCCATTGTGGCCGTGCGGGTTCAAGTCCCGCCCCGGGTACTTTTTTTTCTTTCCTGAAAAAAACATATTTACATTCCTTTCGTTTTCAATAAGAAGATTTCTCTGAGAATTTCAAATTATCCATATATATTTTGGCA
The DNA here is from genome assembly GCA_913045895.1 of uncultured Flavobacteriales bacterium. Lineage (GTDB taxonomy): Bacteria > Bacteroidota > Bacteroidia > Flavobacteriales_G > Salibacteraceae > UBA6049. The sequence goes on from CAJWSQ010000207.1 coordinate 2,251, forward strand.
TTTGAAATTGTGGATAATCTGTTAATGTTATTTTTATGTAAGGTTTAAAGTTCGAAGCCAAGTGATTAAAAAAAACCTTAGCTTCGCTGCTCGCATTGATGCCTGAATTTTTACATGTTTAAGAATATACCTTCATTCCGTACTCTGATGGTCTTAATAATGACCATCTCATTTGCGCTCGCTGGATCGTCATGTAGCAGGAGAGTTTACTACTCTTCTAAACGTGTCTATAATGCCCAGAAAGAACAAAACAAACGCTTGAAGCGAAAAGGTTATTCCAACCAACAATACCGCTCAAAACCAAGCAAAAGAACTAAGTGGAACAAGAGACGAAACAACTCTAGAAAACGCTATAAAACTGGCGGAGGATTGTTTAAAGGGAAGTAATTCTATTCTTCAGTTCTGGATAAATTACAGATGTCGCTCTAGGTAAACTTCTAATGTAATTTCTACATTCCATTTTCACCCTATCTAATTCTTCCAAATCAGATAGATATTTTAATATATCTGCAGCAAAATCTTGATAGGTATTAACTTCTTTAGCTATGCCAGCATCTTGAAGTAATTGAGCCTCTACAAAGCTCTTATTGTGGGGTCCAAAATACAGTGGCATACCAAAAGCTGCTGGTTCTAATGTACTATGGATTCCATCTTTAAATCCGCCACCTATTAAACCAATATCTGCATATTTATAAATGCGAGATAGATATCCATAGCCATCAGCAATCAAAACCCTTGCATTAAAGCCTTCTTCATCTAATTCAGAATATCTTACTGTTTCTAAAGAAATTGATGCTTGCAGGTTTTCTATTTTCGATTCAGAGATTTCGTGCGGTGCTATAATCACCTTCCAATTCAATGGTAGTATGTCTTCTTTTAAAAGCTGAAGAATAAACTCATCTTCTTTGTCCCAGCTACTTCCAACGATTAAGACTCTACTAGATCCTTTAAACTTTTCAATTTTCGAAAATGATTCATCTGCTTCAACAATTTGAAGGACTCGATCTATCCTTGAATCACCAGAAACTTTAACTTGATTAATAGCAATGCTAGCTAGTAAATCTTTAGAGCGTTCATCTTGTACAAAGATTGTTTGATACCAACTCAGGGGTTTTCTAAACCATTTACCGTAGCCTTTGAAGAAGTGCTGATCAGGTCTAAAAACTGCAGAGATGAGATAAGTAGGTATATTACGGTTGTTAAGTTCCCTTAGAAAGTAAAACCAAAATTCATATCTAACAAACACTGCAAATTGTGGCTTGAGTATGGATATAAAATCTCTTGCATTTGAAGGGCTATCAAGTGGTAAATAACATACTAAGTCGGCATGGCGATAGTCTTTATTCATTTCATACCCCGATGGCGAGAAAAAAGAAAGTACTATAGGAATATCAGGATACTCTGTTTTTAGTTTTTCAATAATTGGTCGACCTTGTTCAAACTCTCCAACAGATGCCGCATGAAACCAAATTGGATTCTCTATTCCATTTAGACTCTCACTAAGTTGATTTCTCCAATCTTTCCTACCATTAACCCAAAGTTTAGCCTTTGAATTAAATGATGATGCAATGTGTACTGCAAGCCCATAGCTTCTCACACCAGTATTATATAACCACTTGTTTATCAATCGAAATAATATTCTTTTGGTGCTTTTTTATAAATCGGTAAAGTTATCCCTACTCGGATGCCATATTGCATATCTAGTCGACTATCAGTATCAGAAGATTGAGTATCGTAATTATAGCCTCGCAAACTCGAAGTAAAAGCTTCTTTAATTTCAAACCCTCCAAAAAAATTAATCAACTTGCTATTGCCTATGTATCTGTATCCAATAAATTGAGAGGATACAAATCCAGCTGTTAGGCGATCATATCCTTTTCTATTGTCTTCGTTAAAAAGGGGAACATCGCTATTAGCATCTTCAATTCGTATACGATGTTGTAAATATCCAGCTCCAATAAGCACCATTGGACCACTATTCATATTAGGACCAAACCAAGGGAAGACTTTCCCGAATTTCGCTTCAAAATTTAATCCTCTTTCATACAGTCTAACATCAGCATATATCCCCCCAATACCAGGTATTCCACCATTTTCATCTGTAAAATCGTACAAGAAATCAGCTTCCTTTACATTATCTCCAAAAAGATATCCACCTGAGACTCCGAATAAAAAATTGCTTTTAGATTTAACAAAAAAGCTCATTTGAACATTAGAACTTACTCCAAACCTGTCAGCTAAATCAGCCCCTGGGAATTGTAAAGCATATGAAAAATCTAATAACGGAATTGTCATTACAGAGTCTTTAACGCTACTCTGAGATTTTCCAAAGGCAGGCCAGAATAAAATGGCTAGTACTGCGTAAAATGTGATGTAATTTTTCATACGGTGCGAATTTATCAAAATTACCTATTCTGAGATTTTTTGTAAAAGCCTCAATAAGCTAACTTCGCTGCCTATAACGTATAACTATATGGATCCAATACAATTGGTTGATTTAAAAAATCAATACTTAAAGATAAAAGACGAAGTTGACCAAGCAGTAATTCAAGTTTTAGACTCTACTGCATTTATTAACGGACCTGAGGTAAAAGCATTTCAACAAGAACTTGAAACTTACCTAAATGTAAAACATGTTATTCCATGTGCTAACGGTACTGATGCACTTCAAATAAGTTTGATGGCATTGGGGATTCAACCAGGTGATGAGGTAATTACACCTAGTTTCACATACGTTGCAACCTGTGAAGTGGTAGCACTTCTAGGTGCTAAACCCGTTTTTGTAGAGGTTTACCCTGATACATTCAACATGGATGTTGAAGACCTTAAAAAGAAAATATCTGATAAAACCAAGGCTATCATACCTGTTCATTTATATGGGCAATGTGCCAATATGGAAGGAATATTAGAAGTTGCAAAAGCGAATGATATTCCTGTTGTAGAAGACACTGCACAAGCTATTGGAGCTGATTATACTTTTGCAGATGGTAGCGTGAAAAAAGCAGGAACTATTGGCGATATTGGTTGTACTTCATTCTTCCCATCTAAGAATCTTGGATGTTATGGTGATGGAGGTGCACTTTTTACTAATGATGATTATTATGCCGAGAAATTAAAAATGTTAAGAGTGCATGGACAAAATAAACGTAACCATCACAAATATATTGGCATTGGTGGACGCATGGATACTATTCAAGCGGCAATACTTTTGGTAAAACTTAAGTATTTTCCACAAG
>CAJWSQ010000208.1 GCA_913045895.1 uncultured Flavobacteriales bacterium
ACTAAACCGTGCTCCAACTCTACACCGTTTGGGTATTCAGGCATTCCAGCCGAAATTAGTTGAAGGTAAAGCCATTCAACTTCACCCATTAGCGTGTACGGCATTCAACGCGGATTTCGATGGTGACCAGATGGCAGTTCACTTACCATTAGGTAATGCTGCTATTTTAGAAGCACAATTGTTAATGTTAGGTTCTCACAATATTTTGAACCCAGCTAACGGTGCTCCAATTACGGTTCCATCACAAGATATGGTTCTTGGTTTGTATTACATTACCAAAGAACGTACTTCATCTCCAGAACGTATTGTTAAAGGTGAAGGCATGTCTTTCTACTCTGCAGAAGAGGTAATCATTGCATTCAACGAGAAAAAACTTGACTTACACGCTAAAATCAAGTGTAAAGTTAATGTTGTTGAAGGCGGTGTTAGACATATGAAGTTGATCGACACTACTGCTGGTCGTGTTATGTTCAACGAAGTAGTTCCTGAAGAAGTAGGTTACATCAATGATCTATTAACTAAGAAATCATTGAGAGGTATTATTAGTAACATCTTGGTTAAAACAGGTGTTGCTCGTACAGCTCAATTCTTAGATGATATTAAACAATTGGGTTACTACTGGGCATTTAAAGGTGGTTTGTCTTTCAACATTGAGGATGTAATTATCCCTGAAGAAAAAGATAAATTAATAGAAGAAGCTCAAGCTCAAGTTGATGAGATTTGGGGTAACTACAACATGGGTCTTATTACCAATAATGAGCGTTACAACCAAATTATTGACGTGTGGACGCACACCAACTCTAAGTTGACGAATATCTTGATGAATCGCTTAGAGAATGATAACAACGGGTTCAACTCAATCTACATGATGTTCCACTCTGGAGCGCGTGGTTCGAAAGAGCAAATTCGTCAGCTATCAGGTATGCGTGGTTTGATGGCCAAACCGAAAAAATCAGGATCTCAAGGTGGAGACATTATTGAGAACCCAATTCTTTCGAACTTTAAAGAAGGTCTATCAATCCTTGAGTACTTTATCTCAACTCACGGTGCTCGTAAAGGTTTGGCCGATACAGCCTTGAAAACAGCAGATGCCGGTTACCTAACACGTAGGTTGGTTGATGTTGCTCAAGATGTGATTATTACTGAAGAAGATTGTGGTACTTTACGTGGTTTGGTTGCAACAGCCTTGAAGAAAAACGAGGAAATTGTTGAGCCTTTATCAGATCGTATCGTAGGTAGATCTTCAGTACATGATATTTACAACCCTGAGAATGACGAACTAATTGTTGAAGCAGGTGGTTTTATCAGTGAAGAAATTGCTGAAAGAATCGAAGCAGCGAATATCGAAGAAGTTGAAATTCGCTCAGTTTTAACATGTGAGTCAGGAAGAGGAGTTTGTTCTAAATGCTACGGTAGAAACTTAGCTACCGGACGCATGGTACAAAGAGGTGAGTCAGTTGGTGTTGTGGCAGCACAATCAATTGGTGAACCAGGTACACAGTTAACACTTCGTACATTCCACGTTGGGGGTACCGCTTCTAACATTGCAGCAGAATCTAAAATAATCGCAAAAGCAGACGGTGTTGTCGAAATCGATGAGTTAAGAACTGTTGACAAAGAGAATGACTTAGGTGAAATGATTACTGTAGTAGTAGGCCGTTCAGCTGAAATGCGTTTAGTTAACCCTGAAACGAATAGCGTTATTACAACCAACAACATCCCTTACGGATCTGAATTGAAGGTTAAAAATGGTGCTAAGGTTAAGAAAGGTGAAGACATCTGTGCATGGGATCCATACAATGCCTTGATTGTTTCTGAATTTGAAGGGAAAATTGCTTTTGAAAACATTATTGACGGTTTAACTTATCGCGAAGAAAGTGATGAGCAAACTGGATTTAAAGAAAAAGTAATTATTGAGCGTAGAGATAAAACTAAGAACCCTGAGATTAAGGTTGTTGACAAATCAGGCAATGAGTTACGTACATATGCTATTCCAGTAGGTGCACATATCATTGTTGATGAAGATCAAGAAATTAAAGCAGGTGCTACATTAGTTAAAATCCCTCGTCAGTCTGGTAAGTCTGGTGATATCACCGGGGGGCTTCCACGTGTAACTGAGTTGTTTGAAGCACGTAACCCATCAAACCCAGCAGTTGTGTCTGAAATTGATGGTATTGTTTCTTACGGAAAAATTAAGCGTGGTAACCGTGAGATTATAGTAGAATCTCGTACTGGTGATGTTAAGAAATACTTGGTTTCTTTATCTAAACACATCTTGGTCCAAGAAAACGATTTCGTTAAAGCTGGTCAAGCACTATCTGATGGAGCAACTACGCCAAACGACATCCTTTCTATTAAAGGACCAACAGCTGTACAAGAATACTTGGTAAATGAAATCCAAGAGGTATACCGTTTACAAGGGGTAAAAATCAACGATAAGCACTTTGAAGTAATTGTACGTCAGATGATGCGTAAAGTTGATATCCTTGATCCAGGTGATACTAAATTCTTAGAGAAAGAATTGGTTAACAAACTTGATTTCCATATCGAAAACGATAAGTTATTCGGAATGATGGTTGTTACTGAACCAGGTGATTCTGAAGTATTGAAAGCAGGTCAAATCGTATCTTCTCGTAAATTAAGAGATGAAAACTCTAACTTGAAACGTAAGGATATGAAAACTGTAGAGGCTCGCGAAGCTATTGCTGCAACAGCTAAACCAGTACTTCAAGGTATTACTAGAGCGTCATTACAAACTGATAGCTTTATGTCTGCTGCATCATTCCAGGAAACTACTAAAGTTCTGAATGAAGCTGCTGTGAACGCTAAAGAAGACTACTTGGTAGGATTGAAAGAAAACGTAATTGTAGGTCACTTAATTCCTGCAGGTACGGGGCTTAGAGAATACCAAAGTTTGATTGTTGGTTCTCAAGAAGAGCATGACAGAATTCAAGCTAGAAGAGAAAAACAAGAAGCTTAATAGCAATTCTTATAACTTTGAAGCCCTATCGAATTTTCGGTAGGGCTTTTTTATTAATATCTACACAATATGAGCGATCAAGAAGACTTAAAAGACGGCCAATTAAATATTGAATTAACGGAAGAAATAGCTGATGGAATCTATTCTAACTTGGCTATTTTAACACATTCTCATGCTGAGTTTATCATTGATTTTATAAAGATAGTTCCAGGAGCTCCAAAGGCTAAGGTAAAGTCTAGAATCATTATGACACCACAGCACGCCAAGCGATTGATGCGTGCTTTAGAAGAAAATGTTACTAAATATGAGCAGAGCTTTGGTGAGATTGTAGATCATGGTCAAAACCAACCAATACCAATGAATTTTGGTGGACCAACAACTAAAGCTTAATACAACGCTTTTTTATTGAAGATAATGAACCCGTAATTGAATAGAAAAGTTACGGGTGTGTCTTCAAACGTTACTTGTGGATTATTGTAATAGTAATTGACAGAAGCACTAAAAGGTCCTATTGGGCTGTTGAATACAACTGTTCCATTAAACAAAGTGTGTCTTGTATCTAGAACCTCACCGTAAGTCGCATCTCTACTGATAATTAGGTTATCTATTGTTCTATAGGGTTGGAAAACATATCCCTCAGCTCTAAAATGCCAGTTTTTCAAGAATTTGTAGATGAACTTAAGACCTAGAGCACCGTATTGATTTGCTCTGAATGATTCTAAGAATAATGTCTTGCTATCAGGTGTTGGCTGAAAGGCATTTGCTCTAATAATTGAGTTTGTGTAATTGCTGAAGAAGGGTTGAGAGGAATAAAATCCTTCAAGGAGTAGTCCGGTACTAATTCTACTACCAATTCTAAAATAGTTTTCAAAAGTAATTTTTGCCTGTAACCAATCTTGACGATGTGTAAACAGGTCATCAATGGTAGATGTTGACCCTGGCTCAGTAGATTCAATTTGGTTGTTGTATCGACCAGACATTCTTAACATTTTACCACGTGTAGGGTATTGTTTGTCGTTTAGGTTATTCTGTTCGTAGATAATTCCCACCGAAAATCCATCATACATGGATACATCAGCAGTATCACTAGGTGTAAAGGTTTGAGTTTGAAAATAACTATCATCAAACTGATACCATTTTCCATCAAAAATGATTCGACCTCTATTTCCAAAAGGTGTACCGAATCTAGCACCAGCAAACCGTTCGTTAATAACTACATAAGCAGGTTTATCATCAGTAAATAAAGAGCTGTATCTACTTTCAAAATAATCCCAGCGGTGAGCAGTGATATAAGCTTCAATAAACAGGGGTGTTTTCCATGGGAAATCTAATTTTAGACGACCATGTCCTGCTGCGTATAATCTACCGAAATAAGCTGTTCCTTCGGCTTCTAATCCAAATTTTGATAATCGGTTGTATTGTAGCCCTACAAAACCATGGCTAACAGGTCTAGATGCAAAATTCCCACCGAATTTAAGCAGTAAATCTCTTTGAGTTTTAACGATGTTGCTGAAGGTGTATTTACCCGTTTCAGGGTTATAAATGGCATTTGGATATACAGATGATACTTTAGTATTCATTGCCATTCTGAAGTAATTCACCCGAGCTTGTTCAAGTGATAAAACACTGTCAGACTTTTTATGTTTGATTAAAGTTCTTCTTGAATAATGTCGTTGTTTTTCATTTACACCGAATACTTCAACATCTTCAAAGCTCAACTCAGGTAAAGTTGATCTGAAGGCTTTCCTTTTTAATGACATCGGATTGATAGTGTCATGTGTGTGCTTTTGATATAAACTACTATCGGATTTTAACTGAGCTGGATGCCCCAATTTCTGAATAATTTCTGGCATATCTCGTAACGCAGCAATGTAACCGCTATCTATTGCGGCCTGTGCGTTTTCGAAATTAAAAGTCCCGTAATTAACTTTGGGTTCAACAATATGCCCATTGATACAATCGATATGAAAATTCGTTTCATTTACGAGTAGCGCACGAACTTGAGAGAGAAGGTCATCTTCGTTTGGTGGTGGGGCATTTGAAGCCACATTTGAGCCAATAATAAAATCAGGCTGAAATTCTTCACACATTACATCAGCAGGGAAGTTATTGTACATTCCTCCATCAAGAAGAAGTTTGTTATCTACCTTAATTGGCTTCAAAAAGAAGGGATAACTCATAGATGCTCTCACTGCCATACTCAAACTTCCACTGTCGAATACCACAACTTTTTTGTTGTAAATATCAGATGCAACACACCTGAAAGGAATCATTAAGCTATCGAAATTGTATTTGGCTACTGCTGCTGCAGGAGATAAGCGCTCCATTATACTGAAGTCAATGGCTTCTGGAGAAATTATATTTGTAGGTAATACAGGTTTCAATAAGCTGTCAACTGAAAATGAAATAGTAAGAATTGATAAATTTTACTTTTTCAATTAGTTCTATTGTATTTTTAAAATCATCGTCACTTTCTTCTGGATATCCAATAATAAAATCA
>CAJWSQ010000209.1 GCA_913045895.1 uncultured Flavobacteriales bacterium
AATTTATTTAAGATCATTAAATGATGGTAAAATAAAAGTAGGGAATGCAATCAAATTAGAAAACTAAATGCAATTTATTGGCTATTATAGATACAATCAAAAACCCTAATCGTCTGCGTATACTTTCTCTTCTTTTTCATGTTTCGCTTGAGTCTACCATGCACTTAGATAATCGATTCAAAAAAGTGTATCAGCAATTGGTTTACAATCTGGGGGTTGAGCAATTTATGAATGGCGATTTTTATGCTTCAATTGAAGTTTTTGATAAAAGCTTAACTCAACCAGAAGATAAATCGCTGGCTGCATTGGCATCCTACTGGAAAGCAGAAGCATACTACAGAGAAAAACTATATACTCAAGCTGTAAGCAACTACAAAGAATTCATCTATCACCCGCGCGCTATTTTGTTGCCAGAATTCTACCTGGCTCACTACGGAATTGCATACAGTTATTTCCAAAAACGCGATTACGAAAATGCCTCAACGTGGTTCCGTAAATTCACCAGTTACAAAGAAGCTGATTCGCTTCGAACTGCTGATGCTTTAATTAGAACGGGTGATTGTTACTTCATCCAAAAACAATACTTGCCTTCATTAGATTACTACGAAGATGCCATTGCGCTCAACAGTAGAAATACAGATTATGCTCTGTATCAATATGCTGTTGCAAGTGGCGTATTGAAACGCAGCGATAAAAAATTGGAAACTCTTCAAGAATTGGAAAAGAATTATCCAAACTCCAATTACATTGATGCTGTTTTATATGAATTGGGAAGAACCTATTTCACACAAGATAATAATGACAAAGCGCTGAACTACTTCCAAAAAGTAGTGAATGATTACCCGCATAGTTCATATAAGAAAAAGGCACAAGTTGATATCGGATTGATCTACTACAACCAAGATCAAAGCGAGAAAGCCTTAACCGTTTTCAAACAAGTAGTAAAAGAAAATCCAAACTACGCTGATTCTAAAGCTGCATTAAGAGGCATTCAAAACATCTACAAAGAGAATGGAAACATTGATGCTTATGAAGCTTATGTTGAAGGACTGGAATTCATGAATGTTTCTGATGGTAGTTTAGATTCATTGAACTACGAATCAACCGAATTACAATACATGGCTGGTAGTTGTGGAAATGCCATTGATGGATTCCAGAAATACCTCAATAAATTTGACAATGCCATCTTCTATCTAAACGCAAACTTCTACTTGGCTGAATGTTTATACAAGTCGGGCAATTTCCCTGATGCATTAAACCATTACACAAACGTGTTGCGCAAGCCAAGCTCTAAATTCACTGAGCCTTCATTAGCTAAAGCGGCCTACATCAACTACACTACTAATCAATTCCAAGTGGCCGCAAATCAGTATAAAGAGTTGTATAAAATTGCTCAATATCCTGAAAACAGAACAAAAGCTGCGGTTGGTGTAATGCGCTCATTCTATCAATTAAACGATTTAGCAAATGCAGATTCAGCAGCCATTAACGTTTTGAATTTAGATGATATGGATGAGTCTATTCAGCTTCAAGCCACATTCATTCATGCAAAAGCGTTGGATCTAGATAATCAAAACGATTCGGCAAGAGCTGTTTACCAACAAGTAATTGACGCTTCAAAATCTGAAATAGCCGCTGAGGCACTTTACAGAACAGCACTTTCGTGGTATGATGATGAAAATTACGATACAGCAGAAGTGGTTGTTTTTGAGCTTGTGAACTTCACACCAACATACGATGAATGGTTAGCCAAAGGATTGATTTTATTGAGCGATATCTACCTCGCTAAAGACGATCCTTTCCAAGCAAAAGCAACATTAGAAAGCATCATCGAGAACTATGAAGGTGACGATAAAATCAAAAATGAAGCACAACATAAACTAGATGCCCTCATCCAAGAAAACAAACCACCAGAGCCTGAACAAGAAGAGGAAATGGAAATCGACATGAATGATATCGATGACCTTGACTACGAATTGCTTTATGAAGAAGAACAGCCAGTTGATGAACCAAAAGCTGAACAAGAATGAAATTAACTCACATATATAGCGTCATCCTTCTTTTAGCACCTACCAGTTTATGGGCTCAAAATGCTCGTAATGGAAACGACACTCTTGAAACAGGAGAAGTGATCATTGTGAAGGAGTTTGAACCAACTATTGCTTCAGCTCGCAAAATGGGATCACAACCCAAACTGATTGAATTAAAAACTCAAGAGCTCTCCTTTCAATACGAAGAAAAACCGGTTTCATTTGAATCTGGATTTCAACCAGACAGCATTAAGGCTGCACGATTAAAGGGAGAACCTCTATCTCGTTTGTATCGCAATTATTTAAAATTGGGACTTGGAAACTACTTAACAACGTTCGGTGAGGTATATATCAATAACGTACGTTCTAGAAACAGTTTGTGGGGTGTTGGACTAAAACACAAAGCTTCATCCAATGGAATTAACGACTATCCTTTTTCGGGGTATTCAAACAACAGAGCTGAAGTTTATGGAACTAAGTTTCTGAAGAGCCATCAAATTAACGGGCAAGTAAGCTACGATAGACAACGCGTACATTACTACGGTCTAAACGATTACTATTTTGATGAATTCGATTACGAAGACATACACCGAAGAGCTATTGCTCAAACATATAATGAGCTTCAAGCCAAAGCTGGTATTGAAAGCTTCTTTGCTGATTCATCTGACTTAAATTATAAAGTCAATGCTAAGTATACATATTTAGGCTCCCCTGAGTATTTTTTCGAAGCAACATCCCGTCAGGTTCAAGAGAACAACATCTTGTTGCAAACCAGTTTCAACCGATATTTCGGAGAAGAATTAGCTGTCTTGAATTTTGATTTAGACTACAATCAACAACTGGTAGATACAAACGGTACCGAAGCTCGCATTAATGACCCTAACTTATTTGCTAAAATCAATCCACAAATAGAATTCAAAGGGTCAAAATGGAGGTTAAGTATTGGGCTGAATGCATTTATCGAAAGCGAAGAAGAGGTGTTTTTCCGTTTCTATCCAAATGCGTTTTTCAAATACAATGTGTTTGATGATTACATCATTCCTTACGTAGGTATTAAAGGTGGATTAACTCGTACAAATTACAATTCACTGCGTAAAGAAAATCCTTATTTATCTAGTGACTTAACCCTTGAAAATCTCAATACCAGATACAATGTGTACGGAGGAATTAGAGGTGCTTTTAGTTCACAAATCAGCTTTAACGTGCAAGCATCCATCAGACAAGAAGCTAATTCTGCGTTATTCCAAAAGCTAGATTACACATTCTTACCTCCAATTACTTCTAGTTCTGATTACCAGAGAGAATACAGCAGCTTTGGTTTGGTATACGACACCATAGATATCACGCAAGTAACTGCCGAATTAACCTTCTTCGAAGAAAATAGATTCAACTTATTGGCTCGTATGGATTACATGAGCTATAACATGAAGAATGAAGCTAAACCATGGCATCTCCCTCAAATTAAAGGAACCATCACTGGTAGATATGATTTGAGAGATAAGATTGTTGCAACAGCTAGTTTCTTCTACGTAGGTGAACGATTTGCTAAAACTTACGATCCAACAGAAGGAGAACAAGTAGCTTCAGAAATTGTGAATGGAGTAACAACATACACTTATGGCGTTATGTTACCTGGTTATTTTGATGCCAATTTGGGAGTTGAATACCGTTACAATAAAAAGCTATCTGGATTCTTAAATCTGAATAATATCTTATCTCAGAACTACGAAATCTGGCACGATTACAAATCGCAAGGCATCAACTTAATGTTTGGTGTAACTTACAGCTTTTGGAGCCGTAACTAACAACTAACCACAGCCTACTGATTTTCAAGGTTTTTATTGTTGAAAAAACAATGATTTCTCGGGTGTTTTCGGGGTGTTTCCGAGCGCTCGAATGTTATCTTTGTCGTATAGGCAAAAATTAGGCTGAACATGAGTGAAGAAAAGAAAGCTTATTCTGCTGGCAGTATTCAAGTACTAGAAGGTCTTGAAGCAGTTCGGAAACGTCCTGCCATGTATATTGGCGATGTAGGTGTACGCGGTTTACACCATTTAGTATATGAAGTTGTAGATAACTCTATTGATGAGGCATTAGCCGGATATTGTGATACTATTCATGTAACCATTCACGAAGGAGAGTCTATCTCTGTTTCAGATAATGGTCGTGGTATTCCAGTTGATATCCACCCAAAGTACAACAAATCAGCCCTTGAGGTTGTAATGACTGTACTCCACGCTGGTGGTAAGTTCGATAAAGATTCTTACAAAGTATCAGGTGGTTTGCACGGTGTGGGTGTATCCTGTGTGAATGCTCTTTCTACAGATTTGAAAGCAACCGTTTACAAAAACGGTAAAATCTACCAACAGGAGTTTCAAATTGGTAAACCAGTTTATGATACTAAAGAAATTGGTACTACTGAATTAAACGGTACTACTGTTTGGTTTCAACCAGATGCATCCATTTTTGATACAACAGAATACAACTATGACACGCTTGCAAATCGTATGCGTGAGTTGGCATTCTTGAACAAAGGAATTAAAATCACTTTAACGGATCTACGTGATTTAGATGAAGATGATAAACCTCGTGAAGAGTTGTTTTACTCTGAAGGTGGTTTGCAGGAATTTGTTCAGTTCTTGGATAAAAACCGTGAGCAAATTATTGACGAAGTCATCTATGTGGATGGTGAAAAAGATGGAATTCCTGTGGAAGTTGCTATGGTTTACAACAGCTCTTTCAGCGAGAATATCCATTCATACGTAAACAACATCAACACACATGAAGGTGGTACTCACCTGTCAGGTTTCAGACGTGGTTTAACCAACACGTTGAAAAAGTATGCTGAAGATTCAGGCATGCTTGAAAAATTGAAGTTTGAAATTAGTGGTGATGATTTCCGTGAAGGTTTAACAGCAGTTGTTTCTGTTAAAGTTCAAGAACCTTTATTCGAAGGTCAAACCAAAACTAAATTGGGTAACAAAGAAGTAGTTTCTCCGGTATCTCAAGGAGTTTCTGAAATGTTAGCCAATTATTTAGAAGAGCATCCAAAAGATGCTAAAACCATTGTTCAAAAAGTAATCTTAGCAGCACAAGCTCGCCAGGCAGCACGTAAAGCACGCGAAATGGTACAGCGTAAGAGTGTTATGAGCTCGACTAGCTTACCTGGAAAGTTAGCAGATTGTGCTTCTAAAGATGCTAAAAGATGTGAGCTTTACCTTGTGGAGGGTGATTCAGCGGGTGGTACGGCTAAACAAGGTCGCGACCGTGAATTCCAAGCTATATTGCCTTTGCGTGGTAAGATTTTGAACGTGGAAAAAGCCATGCAACATAAGATCTTCGAAAACGAAGAGATTAAAAATATCTATACTGCATTAGGTGTTAAAGTTGGAACTGAAGAAGATTCTAAAGCTTTAGATACAACCAACTTGAGATA
>CAJWSQ010000210.1 GCA_913045895.1 uncultured Flavobacteriales bacterium
TTACATAGCTAGATATTTCTTTGAAAATTACCCCAAAGCTCCTTTGACTTGTTTAGTAAATTATATGAATGGAGAAGTTTGTGAAATTCCAGACTCAAATGAACATAGTAAAGAAAACAAATATAAATGGACAAAGAGAAAGAGATCTTGTACTGAACAAGAACCCCCCAAAAAAGTACCTAAATTCGATCCAAAATCTGTTGAAATTAACCAAGAAAGGCTAAAAGAATGTAGAAAAAAAATGCTCAATGCTTTGCAAAATGGTGAAGAATACTCCTCAATTTTTGAAAACAATCCTATTATTGAAGCCGGTAAAGATTTTCAAAAAATCATGACTGAATGGAATAGAGAGGAAAAATGTAAAATATGTCATGAAGAATGGTTTGATCAAGGAAATAATTCTGAAGGAATTTGTAAACGATGTGCTTCAGAAAAAGCAACAGCTAAGCGGTCTAAAGATTCCTCGGAAAATGAGTACATTCATGTATTTTCTGATGAAAATGATATGATTCCAAGTCCAGTGCCTGAGGTATTGACATGTCTGAATGGCATTGAAAGAGCTGCAATTTCTATTGTAAATCCAAACCTGAATGTTTACTACAGAAGAGGTGGGACTCCAGGATTTACTGGACATACTATATCATTTGAACAAAATGTCCAAGAATTATTAGAATTGCCACCAGCAGTAAAGGATCTTCCACTGATTTTGGTTAAGGATTCCAAAAATTCAGACAAATCAAAAGAATTTAGAGTCAACAGAAATAATATTAGAAATGCCCTATTATGGTTGCATAAAGACAATCCGTATTACAAATTTATAAAGATTAACGAAAACAACTTGAATGAATATCCAGAAAATGGTGGTGTAATTACTGGTATAAAGACTATTGAGATCGAATCTACTACTAAACAACCAAATCTAGATAATCCTCTTCTAACTGAGACTGATGACGTTAAGCAAATTGCTGCCGAGTTGGAAATGAAAGACGGAGATATGCAAAGACCTCATGCGACTTGTCCAAATGATGAAATGAAAAAAGCTACAGTTGAGCAAAATATCCTTGATTCACTGAAAGAGCTTGATCCTGGAAATGAAAAAGAACCTCTAAAAACACCTTGGCCATCTAGAGAAGATAAACCTGTTAGCGAATTATCTCAAGGTTACTTCACAAAAGCATTCCCTTGGTTGTTTCCAGATGGAAAGGCAGATTTCACACAAATAAGAATGGGTAAAAATCCTACATTGGAAAAGTGGATTCAGCATCTCCTCAAAGTTGATCACAGATTCGCTAAAGATCCAATATTCATAATGGTTGTAACAAACGTGATGCAAAAAAAGCAAGCCTTAACAATGGGCAGTCTCTATGCAGATAGATGTGCATCAGATTTGAACATTAAAGAGATCAAAGATAAACTATTAGAGGGTAATGAAGACATTCTACGGAGCATTTATTGCTTCTCTGCCAGTATAAAAGGAAGTCAACAAATGTTTAGTGGATTTACATCTAAAGCTTACTCATTTGTACGCGATATAAGAATTCAAAGTAATGATCAAGAAATGTTTGATTTATTCTTAACCTTTAGTGCTGCAGATAATCATTGGTACGACTTGCACAAAAAGCTTCCTGGACATGAACAATACTTGGAGAAAACTGTTGTAGATAAAGAATCTGAAATTCCTTCAGAAGCACTAGACAAAAGTTTATACATAACTAAAGCATTAGATTACCAACTAAGAAAAAAAGCTGTCGATGAGAACCAGCATATTGTGAATGAATTCTTTCAAAAAAGAGTTAAAACAATCTGGGAAACTGTTTTGAAACCAATATTAGGTGGGGAAGAGTATATCATGAGATATGAATTTCAAATGAGACACGCTATTCACTGTCATATGATAATGACCATGAAAAATGGTCCATCTTGTAAAGAAATGGAGCTAGCAAAAGAAAAAGTCCCTGAAATTAATCACGAATCAACTGATGATCAAATAAAAAGAGCTGATGATATTAAAAATGCAAAAAACAAAATGATTAACTTCAATTCTTTACTTGCTGGTGTTTTTGCACTTCATCCAGAACTTAATCCAGTAGATTGGCCCCCACCTCTTGGCCAAAATCCCTATCCACCTGAAGTTAATGTCTTAAGAGAACCTATCAAAGACTTTGATGATACAAATTACCTGTATAATTATTGTTCTAGAATAGTTAATAGAGTTGAGATTCACAAATGTAGTTTTGGCTACTGTCTGAACAGCGAAAGATTTGAAACAATAAAAAAGAGTACTCGAGATCAAGATAAACTTGATGATGATATTAACAAAGCTGAAAATGATTCCAAAGACCAAAAGAAAGAATCTAAAAAGAAAGAGGATAAGAATTATCTTTGCAGATTTAAATTTCCATTCAGATTTAACGGTTTTAAACCAAATTTGGATGAAAATAATATGCTAGAGAGCATTGAACCTGATATCAATGACCCAGATAACCCTTTGAATAATCCGATGATATATGGAGCTAGCTATGATCTCTTAGCAGACGACATTCTTTTACTGCTCAGAAATCATCCATATGTCAACAATCATATAATTGAAATTCTTACACTATGGGGTGCCAATTGCGATCAAAAATGTATTACAAGCTATGAACAAGTAGTACAGTACCTTCTCAAATATGTTATGAAACCTGAAAAACAATCAGATCACTTCAAAGCACTTACCAAAGCCCTTGCAAAAAAAATTGATGAAGATACACCACTTAAAAGTTGTTGTCAAAAAGTGTTGATGAGCTGTATTGCAGAAAGAGATATGGGTACCAATGAATGTTTTCTTATCTGCCAAAACCTTCCATATGTTGTATTTAGCAAAACTGCACGGAATGTAAATTTGAAAGGTTCTTTTAAAGCTAAAAATAAGATAAACACAGAGAATGACATCATTGTTGACGCTGAAAACTGGCAGGAAAAATATTGGAACAGAGAAACATCTGTTGGTTATAAAATTTTATGTTCAGACTTTGAGAATGGAATAAATGTGTTTAAAGATAAGCACCCAAAGGATATATCCCTTCGAGAATTCGTGACTAATTTTACGCAAAAATGGAAAAAAAATCCTTCAGCCAATAGAACCTTTCCAAATTTCATACCAACATTCAGATACATTGTAAATAAGGGGAGACCTAACTATGAAATGTGGTGTAAAAATGTTCTTTTACAAGATAAACCAGGCTGTTATTTAGACAATGCTGGAATAAACTTTGAAGGATCATGTGAAGCAGAACTTAAAGATTTTGTTGAAAATTCTCCATTTTGCCCTGAACTAATTAAAGAGGAACTCATGAAAAGTCAAGCAGCTTCAATCTTCAATGAAGTGAGTGAAAAGCTTGATGAAGATCCTTTTATTGCTGGAGATGACCTCTATTTACGTCCTGAAAAAGTTCCTGTTAATGTTCCTAGAGATGAAACCATGCAAGTGTATGCTGGTGAATTTGGTGAAACCACTAACATAGATCCAAATCCGGAAGGCGATGACAATGATCGTGAAACCTTTGACGATGTTATTTCCGACTTAAATGTTGATTGGGAAGAAGACTATAGACTATTAAATTTTGATAAAGATGAAATCCTACGTTTAAAAACATGGCCTTCAGATAAAAAGGATTGGATTGATAAATCAAAGGATAATTTTGAAAAAATAGATTCTGAAATGTTGAATGAGAAACAAAGGCTTGCATATGACTTTGTTATACCGTGGATTGATATTAAAATTGCGAATTCTATAAATAATCCTGACAAGTGTAAACAAAAGAAAAAGGTGAAGCCGCTGTATCTAAATGTTAGTGGTAGAGCTGGTGCTGGAAAATCTTTATTCCTACATTGTATTCGAAAATATCTATTTTTGAAAGGAATTAAAAATTTCATGAAAATTGGAGCTTTGACTGCTTCTGCTGCATTCCTTGTTAATGGTGATACCATGCATGGTATGTTGAAATTGCCTTTTAACATATCCAAGACAAAAGAACTACCTAAATATAAAGGGGACCTTCATGCACTTCAAAAAGAATTTGAAACAGTTGAGCTATTAGTAATTGATGAAAAGTCAATGATTGGTAAATTCCTTTTCTATCAGATTGAAGCCAGACTCAGAGAATTGAAACCTAATAGTGGAGATGAACCCTTTGGTGGTGTTTCCGTAATCCTGATGGGAGACTTTGCACAACTTCCACCTGTTAAAGACTTTGCATTATTTCAACCAAATTCAAAAGAAACTAGTACATATCAGACCAAAGGTGGACAACTTTTCCAAGATCATTTTATGGAACCTGGCAATACTATAATCTTTGATCAAATCATGAGACAAATAGGTGATGATCAAAAAGAGTTTCGAGAAACACTTGAGGCCATATCCTCTGGAAATCTAAAGCGTGAACAATGGAAAAAGCTACAAGAAAAAGATCTTGACGGTGGTAATTTCAGTCCTGATGAAAAAAGTGCCATTTATGCAAAATCAACCATGGTCTGTGCCCGTAACATAGATAAAAAATCATTTAATATGAGCAAAACTCAAGCATTGGGAACACCAATAGCACGAATAAAAAGTGAAAATAGGGGTGGTAACTCTGCAACAGCCAGTCAAAATAAAGCAGGAAATCTACCCATTGAGATTTTAATAGCAAAAGGATGTACAGTCATATTAACAACAAATTTATGGAAAGATGCTGGACTTACTAATGGAGCTAAAGGCACTGTAAAACACATAATATATGAGCCCAATGCTAAACCCCCTAAGCGTCTCCCTTTGTGTGTAATAGTATCTTTTGAACAATATAAAGGTCCTTGGTACAAGGGTTTGGAGAACTGTTATCCTATACTACCAATAAATCATCCATGGATGGAAGGTTTAGCTGCAGTCTCTAGAACTATGTTGCCACTGAATATGGGGTACGCAATATCAATTCACAACAGTCAAGGTAAGGGCATGGATAATTTAATTGCAAACATTGGTTCAAATGAATTCGCAAATGGGTTGACATACACAGCACTCACTCGAATTAGAAAGTTTGAAAATCTCTACTTTCAGCCTTTTTTCAATTTTGACAGATTTGATAAGGAAATCAGAAAACAAAAAATGTTTATAGAGAGAATAGAGCATGAAAAGAAGGAAAAAGAATCTGATGAGAAATTTCGTGATAAAGTTATCAATTGGTACTATGATGATGTTGCAATTAATCCTGATGATACTGATTAAAAGCTGCAAAATATCTTAGTGCTACTTGTGAGATGGTTGGTTTTAGCCAAAACTATATAAGTATGAATCTATCATTATCAAACAAATGAGAATATTGAACATTAAACAACAAATGTTGAGATGAATAGTCATAATTTTGCATATCAAAACAATTTGAAACTAAACATATTGAACAAAAATCTACCAACAAATTATTTTCTA
>CAJWSQ010000211.1 GCA_913045895.1 uncultured Flavobacteriales bacterium
TTAAGCAGGTCTTTAAAGACGATAAAAGCAGTAGGGAAAAATAATCCCAATATCACTCCAAGTGCCAAATTCCGTTTTTTATTTGGAGATATTGGTGTTTGATTAATATCAACTGCCTTGTCTATAAAATAGGTTTCAGGGGTATTTCCTGCTCGAGCCACTTCAGCTTCGGTCAACTTGGACAGTAGAAAAGTATATTGCTGATCAGAAATTTCATACTTACGCTTAATATTGATCAATTGTTGTTCAGTGGCAGGTAACTGTGCAATTTGTCTTTCAATTTTTGTTTTACGATTAGCAATCTCTTTCAATTGAATACCGTTTGCATCTATTAGATTTTTGACATTTTCAATTAAACGATCCCTAAGGGCTATCAATTCTCTATCAATTTGCTTAATAGCAGGGCTCTCTGCTTGCATGGTGGTTAAAACTCGATTTCGATTTAGGCTCAACTCTACTAAATCACCTACTAATTGCATCAGAAGGGGATCTTCAATACCAATGATAGATGGAGCTACTAAACCCGTAT
This sequence comes from uncultured Flavobacteriales bacterium, assembly GCA_913045895.1. GTDB lineage: Bacteria > Bacteroidota > Bacteroidia > Flavobacteriales_G > Salibacteraceae > UBA6049. The sequence continues at coordinate 530 of CAJWSQ010000211.1, forward strand.
AATCTTCTTGAGCCTGTAAGTAATCTAACAAATAGTTGAAATATCGATTCTCTGCGAGAATTTGCTCATAAGTATTTTCAATCTCTAAATATTTTTCCAGTACATTTTGGGATTCTGCAGTGATGTCAATTAATTGATTGGTTTTTCGAAAATTTTCTAATTCAGACTGTACTTGAAATAATGTATCCGAAAAGCCCTGAACTTGTTCCTGAATAAATCGAATAGTATTATCCGTTACTTGATTCTTTTGTTGAACCTCGTATTCTTGTAGTATTTCAATAGATGTGTTCAAATAGTCAGCAATACGCTGTCGGTTGGTATTTTTCAGTTTAAGACCAATTATACTTGCTCCATCTTCATTGGCCTTAATGGTTAATGAGTTGATATAAGATTCTGCTAATTGATCTAATGACCGGATGTTGATTTCTACTACAGATTCTTCATTTGTAGAAATATGTGGAGTTGAATTCTCTCGTAAAGAGAATTTTGCCCAGTCAGTTTCGAAAAATTCATTTTCTTTTAAAGTTAATGGTTGTATAGGTTTTCCCTCTTTCTCAAAGTCTTCAGGAAAGGTGACTAGAAATAAATTATCCTCCAGAAGTTGAACCTCCAAGTTGACACCATAGGGTTGATTGTGATTGGGGTCGAATGAAAGCAGTATAGGACTATTGTTGTAGTAATCAGATTTTTTAATACGCCCAACCCCAGAATATTTAACTTGAAGTCCCAATCTTTGAATCACTTTTTTATTGTGATCCCTAGATTTAAGGTGAGCAATTTTGGCTTGGATTTTATCACTCGCACCACCCCAACGGAAGACTAAGTTCATGCTGCTGGAGCTTAGTGGGTTATCTTGTTCTTGAATATGTATTAATGCATCTAATTCAAAAACATCAGTTGAGTATCGGTTTACTACAAAAGCAATAGCAAGTCCCAACACCATACTAACAACCAATACTTTCCACTGTTCCAATAATTGAAACAATAGTCCTTTGATATCAATAGAATCTTCTTCAGTTTGATTACTGTGATGCGAAATGTCTTTTCCCTGATCCATCAATTATTAGAGATTGTATTTAAAGCAATTATTAATGCTAGTGAGCTAGAAACTACACTTAATATTGTAGTTAGGGTTTGTGCACCAGTTACACCAACTCCCCATGATTTAACTTTCAATGGTTCAACATAGATGACATCATTAGGTTGGATGAAATAGAATGGAGAAGAAATAATGGATTGATCTAGTAGGTTTACTGTGTGTACTCGTGTTCCATCGGGGTATTGACGTATCAATTTGATGTTATTTCTGGAGGCTACCATACTTAAATCACGAGCTTGGGCGATAGCCTCATAAATGGTAGCTTGATTTTGCAGTAGAACATACTTACCAGGAGAATTAAATTCACCTAAAGCTGTAAATCGTATACCTCCAAGCTTTACTTCAAGATGATATTCTTTAAGATAGATATTTAATCTTTCCGCAATAGTATCTTTAAGTTCGATTATCGTTAATCCTGCTGCATTAATAGAGCCAACAACGGGTAGAATGATATTACCAGAATCCGAAATAGAAAAGCCAGTCATGTAATAAAGATCTCCTCCAGATTGAACTCCGGCATTCATTGATTGGAGTCCATTACTGTTTTGTTGAACATTAAAATATTCATTAACAGTTTCTTCAGGTGAGAATACTTTAACATCAACAATGTCATTGACTTGTAATTTGTAAGCATCTCTATTGTACGTAAAAGCAACAGAATCTATTGGAGGTTGACCTTCACCAGATTGAAGATAAACCATTTTTTTTCTTGGTACACAGGAAGATAACCCCAATACCACTATAGCGACCCAAAAAAGGTAGAGTTTACTGTTCATAGCGGCTTCGAAAATAGGCATTTTAAAAGTAAACTCTAAATAGGTTGTAGATTCAATTACATTAAGGTTTTCAACAATGATTTGTTTGGTTTTTCGAGAACCCAAAGAATGAGTTAATTCAGTTGAGTCAATCCAATTCCTAATTCTTCAAATCGAGACCTGTACCGTTTGATTTTATTTGAATTCCGTTTAACATTTCTGATGTAAATACCATCAATTAAATGTGGGTGTTCCACAGCGAATCGGTAGTATATGTCTAAATCCATCTGACCACTGTCACCAATGAGTATGAGTTTAGATTCTTTATAAGTATCTGCAATAATTACTAGTTTTTGAAATTTATGGAGATGAGTTCCAGATCCTGAAAATAACAAATCCTTTGCTCCAGATTTTAAATCTTGAAGTAACATCGGTGCCAATGGTAATTTATTAAAAACAATAAAATCGATCAAGAAATCATATAAGTTCCACTCGCTGCTACTAACATAAATTACTTGATTTTCTTCATTCAGGTTCCATTGGTTAAAGAAATCAACTGTATTTGTAAATGGTACTCTAGCTCGTGAATTTTTAGATAGGAGGGTGTGGATCTTCTTTAGAAAATTGGTGGAATGCGAAACCAAAATGGTGTCATCAATATCTGAAATCAACACTTGTTTTGGAGTTTTTATAGGAATCTTTATTTCAATAGTATTACAACCTGATGCTGATATATTGCCTATTAATTGAATTTGAAAAACACCTTCAATGTTGAAATGAAAAAAACCATTTTCATTAGTGGTTGTTTCAATAGTGGTTCCATCAGATAAAGCTAATTGTACTTGAGTGTTTGCGATTGTACTTACGGTAAATCGCTTGATCATGTACCAAGCATTTTTCCATGGGTTTGAAGTGATTGGAAAGTCAAAGTCGCCAGAACCTTGAAACAAATGTCCCATAATATGAACTTGAGTTGGGCTTCCAAATCCTTTGTAAACTTTAATGTAGGGCATAAATGAGGTCTTTATGAAGAAGCAATTGAAATATTTATTTGTTTACAATCCTGTTGCTGGAGGTGGTAATAATGAGCAGTTACTGAATCAAATGGAGGCTCATTGCTTTGATAAAAATATTTTTTGGGAAGCTCATCCAACACAGGGTAAGGACGATGTTTCAATTCTTTCTCAAAAAATAAAAGGCTTCAGGCCAGATGTCCTGTTGATTGCAGGCGGTGATGGATCAATAAATCAGTTGTTGCCAGCTTTTGTTGACCAAGATATTCAGTTGGGAATAATTCCTGCCGGATCGGCTAATGGTTTGGCTAAATCACTTAAAGTAGATATTGAAAATTGCTGGGAAATAGCTTTCAGTCACAATTACACTCAAATTGATGTGGTAAAGGTCAATAATAAATCACTGATACACTTAGGAGACTTGGGAATTAATGCTTCGTTGGTAAAAAAGTATGAAGAGACCGACAGAAGCGGTTTCTTGGGATACGCCATTAGTGCTATAGAAGATTTTAAAGAATGGGAGACTTTTGAAGTAACAATCACTAAAGGATTAAGCAAACTAGTTTATGAAACCAGTATGTTGGCAATTTCTAACGCTCGGATGTATGGAACAGGATTTGAATTGAACAAATCAGGAGTTCCATATGATGGAATTCTGGAGTTGAATGTGTTGAAACCTTTTGATTTAAAGTCTGTTGGTAGGCTTTTATTTTCGGAAGAAGAGAGCATGCCTGATCGTCCATTTCATGTGATTGCTGGAAATCAGTTCAAAGTAAATGTGAGCCGAAAAGTACCTTTCCAAATTGATGGTGAGTATTTAGGTGAAGAGAATGAACTTGAAATTTCAATTCTTCCCAATCAAATTAATGTTAAAACACCAAAAGCGAATACGTTGTAAAATCCATCAGCTACATTTGCTGCCAGATGGAAAAGACTTCTAAAAACGATCCGTACGCTGCACTCCGATTTCCCCAATTTAGAATCTTTATGGTTCTACGCTTCGGGATGGTATTCGCATGGGCGATGCAATTTGTAGTAATTGAGTGGGAAATATATCGACTCACCAAAGATCCTTTATCACTTGGAATGATTGGTTTGATGGAAGTTATTCCAGCAGTGTCACTTGCACTTTTTGCTGGTCATTTTGTAGATCAGTTAGAAAAAAGAAACCTCTTAGTGAAATGTATTTTGGGATTCTTAACCATCAGTTCAGGGTTGTTTTTGTTGACATGGCCAGTTTTTACTGATGGGATGGAAACCAATACACTGGTTTGGTCGATATATGGTTTGGTATTTCTTGGTGGAATTGTACGTTCATTCATTGGTCCAACTATTTTCTCTCTATTCTCTTTATTAGTTCCAAAGTCAGTTTATCCGAACGGAGCAACATGGAGTAGTGGAGCATGGCAAATTGGCTCTGTGGTAGGTCCTGCAGTAGGTGGTTTTTCTATCGGGTTAATTGGTGTCCATTGGTCTCTTTTACTTATTGCTGGTGTTGCTCTAGTAGCACTTTTTTTCTTATTAAGAATTCCTCAGCAAGAAATACGAAACACCAAAAAAGGCGAGCCAATTGGTCAGAGTTTAAAAGAAGGACTCAATTTCGTTTTCAAAACCCATGAAGTTTTAGGAGCTATTACGCTTGATATGTTTGCAGTGCTTTTTGGTGGAGCGATAGCTTTACTTCCTGTTTTTGCACAAGATATTTTACAAGTTGGGTCACTCGGTTTTGGGTTCATGAGAGCTGCTCCTGCTGTTGGTTCTTTCCTTACGATGATGACAGTTGCCTATTTTCCTTTAAACCGAAATGCTGGTAAGAAATTACTAATAGCAATTGTTGGATTTGGGATCAGTATTATTGTTTTTGGTCTGTCTAAAAACTACTGGATTTCACTATTAGCGTTGTTTTTAAGTGGAGCTACAGATGGTGTGAGTGTTGTGATTAGACAAACGATTTTGCAATTAAAAACTCCAGATCATTAGGGCTACAGCACCTGCAACATGTGGCGTAGCCATAGAAGTTC
>CAJWSQ010000212.1 GCA_913045895.1 uncultured Flavobacteriales bacterium
TTTTTCTACGTCTTGTTTCGGCATATGAAATGCAGCATTTTATGAAGCGTGCAAAGGTACAGGAAGTTGAAAGAAATTTGTTTGATTAAAATATTTTTTTGATATTAGCACCCGGCTACGGCCAAATAATCATTATTTACTTCAAAATTTCAGTGCTTATAGGTAATACCTCTACATTAATCAGTTAGTTCAAAGATTTACTTGAAACCCAGGAGGTATTATGCATTGTGAAAACGTGAGTGATCAGGACCTAATAAAGAGGTACCTGAGAGGAGAAGAGTTTGCGCTGGAATTAATCATCAACAGACACAAAGACAGAATTTTCGGTTATATCGTATCTAAAGTGAAAGATGCGGAGTTGGCTGATGATATCTTTCAAGAGGTATTTGTTAAGGTGATTAACACTTTAAGAGACGGTCGCTACAACGAAGAGGGAAAATTCTTACCATGGGTGATGCGAATTGCGCATAACCAAGTTATTGACACATTCAGAAAAGAACAACGTTCACCGCTATTGAGAGGTAACAAGAATGATGATGGATTCAACATTTTTGATGTGCTTAAAAGCGATGAGAAAAATCCAGATGATGTTCAAGCTTGGACAGAAGCTCAATCTCAAATTAAAAATCTAATTCATCAATTGCCTGATGAACAGTACCAAGTGCTTTACATGCGCCTGTATTGCGATATGAGCTTCAAAGAAATTGCTGAAGAAAAAAATGTTAGTATCAATACGTGTTTGGGTAGAATGCGTTACGCCTTAATAAATCTCAGAAAATTGGTTGAGGAAAAGAATCTCAACCTAGAGATGTACTAATTTTTTCCTGAATATGTGCAATATTCAAAATGTGTAGGGCGTTTAGGTTTTATGTTTAATCTTAAAGCCTATAAATGGATAAACCTTTACATTTTGAAGATTTGACGAACTTTACTCGTCAGGAGCAACATATTTTGGACGAACTAGGATGGCATAAACCTGAAATGAAACATCGAGGTCCCAGTAAAGAAACCATCGATTTCATTTTAAACTACTCAAAAGCTTTGAGTGTACGGAAGTCAAAGTACGTTCAACACGTAAAAACCATACTGAACTAAACTGAAAAGGAGCACTTGTTGCTCCTTTTTTATTTTATCTCGCTCCATTTCCGATATTTGCCCCTCAAGTTTGAAGAAATGGCAAATAAACCCTCCATTCCAAAAGGAACCAGAGACTTTGGCCCAGTTCAGATGGCCAAACGCAATTATATTTTCAATACCGTAAAAGGTGTTTTTGAAAAACATGGCTTTTCGCCCATCGAAACTCCTGCAATGGAGTTGCGTGAAACCCTTACAGGGAAGTATGGCGATGAAGGCGACCAGCTTTTGTTTCGTATTATGCCACGTGGACAAAAAGTTTCTGCATTGGCTCAAAAAATCATCGAAGCTCAATCTGCCAATCAAAAGTTGGTTGAGTCATCAGCTGATGAAGCATTGCGCTACGATTTAACTGTACCATTCGCGCGTTTTGTGGTACAGCATCAAAACGAATTAAGCTTCCCATTTAAGCGTTACCAAATTCAACCTGTTTGGCGTGCTGATAGACCTCAAAAAGGTCGTTATCGCGAATTCTACCAATGCGATGTGGATATCATCGGATCAGAAAGTTTGTTGAATGAGGTTGATCTGATTTTAACAGCTCACGAAGTATACGCTGCATTAGGTCTCCCTGATGTTACCATCAAGCTAAATAACCGAAAGGTGTTAATGGGATTAGCTGAAGTGATTGGTAAATCAGACCAAATGGTAGATTTAACCATTGCTTTGGATAAGTTGGATAAACTTACTCAAGAAAAAGTATTGGAAGAATTAACTCAAAAAGGTTTTTCTGATGCTGATTTAGAACTTATAAAACCTGTTTTGAATTTATCAGGAAGCAATGAGGAGAAGCTTTCTACATTAAAAGAGTTATTATCTACTTCTGAAGTTGGAATGAAGGGGATTGAAGAAACCGAAACCGTTCTTTCAACTGCTAAAAAATTAGGAGTAAATAATGTATCCTTTGAAGTGACTTTAGCTAGAGGTTTAAGTTATTATACAGGAGCAATTTTTGAAGTAACACATCCAGATTTTCCATCGAGTATTACTGGTGGTGGACGATACGATGACCTAACTGGGATTTTCGGATTGAAAGGTATGTCGGGTGTTGGAATTTCTTTTGGTGCAGATCGTATCTACGATTTGTTGGAGACTAAAGATTTATTCCCAGAAGAAATTGGTGTTTCAACAGAATTGCTGTTTGTTAATTTTGGTGATCAAGAAGCTTTAAAATGCATCGAGTTAGCTCATTCTTTGAGACAAGTTGGAGTGCGTTGTGAGGTTTATCCAGACCCGGCTAAACTCAAAAAACAGATGAAGTATGCCAACGATAAAAACGTTTTGTTCGTTGCTATGCTAGGAAGTGATGAGCTACAAAATGGCACCATCACTTTAAAAAATATGACCACCGGAGATCAAGAAAATGTGGAACAGTCGGCTATAGTAGCCTTCATGAATCGTTGATTATGTTTGAGATCAATAATGAAGCTATCACCATCAATCAGGTGATGGACGTGATATTGAGCGGCCAAAAGATTAAGTTATCTGATGAGGCTTGTGCTCGCATTCAAAAATGCCGTGATTATTTAGATCAAAAAATGGCCAACCACGATGATCCGATTTACGGAATCAATACCGGATTTGGTTCATTACACAATACAAAAATCAGTAAAGACAGCTTAGGGAAACTGCAAGAGAACTTGGTGAAGAGCCATGCTTGTGGTATGGGGGATGAAATCCGTCCAGAGTTGGTTAAGCTCATGTTGTTTTTGAAAATACAGGGTTTGAGCTACGGTCACTCGGGTGTTCAGTTACAAACCGTTCAACGTCTGGTTGATTTTTTCAATAATGACATTCTTCCTATTGTATATGAATTGGGTTCACTGGGTGCTTCCGGAGATTTATCTCCATTGGCACATTTAAGTTTGCCGCTCATTGGAATGGGAGAAGTTCGTATTGATGGAGAAAAAGTAGATGCAGCGATTCTTCAAGATAAGTATGGTTGGAATCCCATAGAGCTTAAGAGTAAAGAAGGTTTGGCGCTTCTAAACGGAACTCAATTTATGAGTGCATTTGGAGTTTACAATGTGTATAAAGCAGAGAACTTATTGAAGCAAATAAATCTGATAGCTTCCATGTCTTTGGATGCCTTTGATGGACGTTTAGAACCGTTTTCAGATTTGCCACATTTGGTAAGAAAGCAAACAGGACAATTGGTTGTGGCTCGTGAAATAAGAGCCAATATTGAGGGTTCAGAAATTGCAGTTCAGTCTAAGAAGCACGTTCAAGATCCGTATTCGTTTAGATGTATTCCGCAGGTTCATGGAGCAACCTACGATGCTATTCAATACGTGAAACAGGTTTTTGAAACTGAAATCAACTCGGTAACAGATAATCCAACCATTTTTCCAGATGAAGATCAGATTATTTCTGCGGGCAATTTTCATGGTCAACCATTGGCTATTTCCATGGATTTCTTAGCAATTGCATTAGCAGAGTTGGGAAGTATCAGTGAGCGAAGAATATACAAGTTGGTCAATGGGGAAAGAGGTTTACCTCCTTTCTTAGTTGCAAAGCCAGGTTTAAATTCTGGTTTTATGATTCCGCAGTATACAGCTGCTAGTGTTGTGAGCCAGAATAAACAATTGTGTACACCAGCCAGTGTTGATACGATTGATTCAAGTAATGGTCAAGAAGATCATGTGAGTATGGGGGCTAATGCTGCAACTAAATTGAATAAGGTGACGGATAATGTTCAGAAGATAGCAGCTATCGAAGCTATGTGTGCAGCACAAGCGTTGGAGTTTAGAAGACCTTTGAAGTCGTCTGATAAGGTTGAGAGTTTCTACAACAACTATAGAAAAGCGGTTAAGCCCGTAGTTGATGATGACATAATGTATTTGAATATGAAGTCATCAAAAGAATATTTGGAAATAAATTAATGTAAAAGGCTTCTCAGTGAGAGGCCTTTTTTATTGAATACCGTTACCCAAAAAAACAAACTCCAAAATATTGCATCCCATTTGCAGTGCTTGAATATGATTGGATTCAGAGTCACCGTGTACAGAGGTACTTTCCCATCCATCGCCTAAGTCAGCTTCAAAAGTGTATAAACAGATCAGTCGTCCTTCGTACATCAAACCCAATGCTTGTGGTGATTTATTATCGTGTTCGTGGATCTTTGGTAACCCTTGAGGGAAATCAAAACTTTGATGAAAAATAGGATGAGAAAGGGGGAGTTCAACCCAATCCAACTCAGGGAATACCTTTTTCATTTCAATTCTAACAAAAGAATCCATTCCATAATTATCATCGATATGAAGAAAGCCGCCACCAAGAAGATACATTCTTAAATTATCTCTTTCTGATCCTGAAAAAACTACGTTTCCGTGTCCCGTCATGTGTACAAACGGATAGTTCATTAATTCTTCGCTTCCAACTTCAACTGTAGCTTGCTCTGAACTGATGTTCAAGTCTAGATTTTGGTTGGCATAGTTGATCAAATTAGGGAGAGATGTTTGCAAATTGGCATACCAATCGCCACCACCATTGTATTTTAATACTGCAATTTGATAGGATTGAGCATTCGTAACAAATCCAATTAGAAGAAGACTACAAGTGATGATAAATCTAAACATGTGCTAAATATACAGTTTGACAAGCAGCAATGGCTGCAGTTTCAGTTCTAAGTCTGTTTTCTCCTAACGAAATAGCTTTAAAATCATTTTGAGAAGCCTTCTCTATTTCATCAGGCGAGAAATCTCCTTCTGGACCAATTAAAATAAGAGTAGATTGATTGGAAGGAATATTTTTTAGATGCTTTTTTTCTCCTGGTTCACAGTGAGCAATTAATCGTTCACTTTCTGAAACTTCAGCTATGAATTGTGAGAAATGTTTCGGTTCGTTAAATTTTGGCAAATAGCTTTTTAATGATTGCTTCATAGCTGAAACTAATATTCGCTCACAACGATCGATGTTTAGTTTCTTACGTTCGCTATTTTGACACCAAATGGGTGTGATTTCAGATATTCCAATTTCAGTTGCTTTTTCCAGAAACCACTCAAACCTGTCATTGTTTTTGGTGGGAGCTACTGCCATGTGTAAATGATACGTGACTTTGCCAATATCTTCTTTGTGAATGAGAATTTCAACCTCGCATCGTTTGGCATTCTCAGTCAATACTTCACCTTCATACCAGTTTCCTTTACCATCTACAACAAAAATAGGATCGCCTTGGCGCATGCGTAAAACACGAATTGCGTGTTTGCTTTCACCTTCAGGTAAAATAGGATTTTCAGAACTGAAATCGGGTGCGTAAAAAAGATTCATGCAGATTAATT
>CAJWSQ010000213.1 GCA_913045895.1 uncultured Flavobacteriales bacterium
TTTTCCAGTAATGTCAAACAACTGGTAGTTGATGCCCTTGTTTGAATTTTCGGAAAATGTAATTGTTACATGATCTTCAAACGGAATAGGGCAAACAGTTATTCCAGATTCGGTAGATACGTCTTCAACGCCAGAAATAACACAGCGGCCAGAGTTGTATTGTTCAACGCCATTTTTATAGGAGCACAGCAATTTAGGCATAACAACGCTCGAGTTGTAAAGTGAATCTTGAAAGCGAAACCCCATTGTGCTTGAAATACCCTCAATTAAAGTGAATTTATCGCCATTTGGATCAGAGGTTCCTGTAAAGTTGAATTGAATGTGTTTTCGGTTGTTGATGGTATAAACAGAATCAACTTTATGGTAGCCTGGGTAAGGGTTCCAATTACCTCCGATGTACATCGAATCTCCCACGCTTAATTGTAAATCCATAATGAGATACTCGGTTGTGTCTTGGTTATTTCTGTACCAGGCTTTTCCCAAAACAGTATCTTCTCGGATATATCCCTCATGGTAATATCCATACCCATCAATTATTTTGTAGGCTAATCCATTGAAGCTTGTATCGCCTGCAACGTTGTGATATGCAGTGCCATCACCCCAAAGATTTCCAATGGTGATGTTCCAACGTGTGGAGTCGCTTCCAAAAAGGCTCTCGAATTGCGCTTTTGCGCTAAATACAGCTAGCAAAAAGGCTAAGAAGAGTATAGGTTTTTTCATGGTTGTGTGTTTTTCGATTTACCCCCTAAAATAAGGAAAACCGAAGTTAGTGAATTAATCTTACGTGTTTAAAACGAATAACTTTAGGCTAATTGTTTTTAGGAACGCGATAGAATCGCGCACCAGTGGAGAAGAGTTATTTATCAGCTGGGAAGTGAGTTTGTTTCGATTTTGCAAACACGATTAAAAGAAAAAGTGGAGAAATGTAAATGAGTATAATCAAGCTCACTTCTATGTGATCGAAGCGTGTGTCATGTGAAAACAAGTCTAAAGTTGAAGATAATTCGTTCTTAATCCATCCGTAAAACCATAATCCAAGAAGACTGCCAATTGAAATGAACCAATGAGCCAAACGGGTTAAAGTCCATTTATTTCCAAATAGCCAATAAACCAATCCTACAATTGAGAGTATTAGAATTAGTTGTGAGCTGAATTCAGTTTGACTCATTATGCTTGGAGAGTTATGAATGGTATCAAAAGGGCCATAAACGTTCCATTTTCCATACATCCAAACTATTGGGATAAGTAACCAAAAGGCAATGTTGGGTTTGGTAATTGCGTGTTTCACTTTTGAAATGCAGTTCTTGGGTTAGAGATGGAATTGCGAGCTAGTGGAAAGGGGATTAATCAGATTTAATCAGTTTCCAAGGTCTTGTTTCATTAAAATTATACAAGAATAAGGTATCATGTATATTTGATATAATGTCAAACCTTAAAGTGTCTTGTGAGTTTATCAGCTCAAACTGATCGTGTATAATGAAAGGTTGATTATTAGGTTGTTTAATGATTTCATCGATGTGTTCCCATGAAAAAATTAAAGTATCATACTTTCTAACAATGATCCACGATTCTTCGGAAAGTATGTGTGAAATATTTAACGAGTCATTTTCCTGAATATACTTTCCAATGAAATAACTTTTGTCTAGTTTTTCAATGTATACTGAATCTGTAGGTTGGATTTCTTGATTTAAGGGAATAGTCTCATTTTTCTCTGATTGAGAGAAAAGTTGAAGGCTAGTGATTACCAATATTAAGCTTAGGATTTCTTTCATTTAAGGTGATTCGAAATTATAATAAGCTAAGTTATCTTTTCAGTGAATGTCTGAATATGGTTTTGTAGGAACGCGATAAAATCGCGCACCAGCGGGAGATACTCATATTAATATACAAGTTCATTAATAATTACATCAAGTAATTCTAAAAATAAATCTACTTGTGTGTATTTGTTTTTAATCGCATTCGGATTTTCGAAAGTGATGAATTTATATGTATTGCCATGTTTTATTTCAAGATGATATGTAACTCCATCTAACGCAGGTGTGCGATCATTCCCCCTCATCGTTAAACAATAGTTGTCTGCATCTAATATGTTCTTTATTAATGTTGCTATTGTAATTAAACTAGAGTCATTCTTGGGGTATAAAATTGCTTTATTGTCTATAGTGAATTTTAGCAGACTATCGATTGGAGTGTCGTTGTATTGAGAGTTGTGTGATTCGCTTAACGATGCGAAATTTGATGAATACTCGTATAAAAGTAAGTTGATTGAATCGCTTGAGTAAGATATTTGGTACATGCCTCCGCCAAGGTATTCAAATGCAGGTTCATACCATAGTCTAACGTGTATAGAATCCTCGTTGAATAATGAACTTTTTAGGTTCATTATTCTAGTTTCAGACATTATCCTTTGATATTCAATTATTTCTCTATTTGAATTTGGAAGGTCTAATGAATATTGCTGATTCGTATCTAATTTTCTACAAGGTTGATCATAGATCAGCCTTCTTGAAAGGTAGAGTGTTAAGTTGGTATCGGATTTATGGTTGATTGTATCAATTGATGAATGCCCTCCTAGTGTATGTGATTCCAACGTGTAAACACCTGTGGCAGATATTTCAATGTTAAAATGGCCACTTGTATCTGTTGTGCACCCTTTAATGAAAGCACCCTCATTTAAAACTACAACCGTTGAAAATACCTCAGGAGTTCCTGTTTCAGAGTTTATTACCATTCCTGATATTGTTATTTGTGCAAAACAATAACTGGAACAAAGTATATAGCAAGTAATCAAAAAAAGCTTCATGTAAATTCAAGTACTTTATAGTTATCTAATTATGGAAAAGCTACGGAATTATTACGAGTTTGAAGTATCTCGATCTGTTTAGTGGCGACTTATTTTGATCAGATGGTATAAATAGTTGCTTTGCTTGAAAACGTGGCTCATACAATACCTAGTGTTCTTGTAGTTATATTTTTAGGAACGCGATAGATATGTATACCAAGAGTGGCATTGGTTTCGTGTAGTTATTCAAAGATTGTGTCAATGTCTATTTTAGGTTCGATGGAGTCAGCCTGTTCAAGTATTAATGAAATAGCAGGTTCAGGAAACACCTTATAATCCCAAAGCATAATTCTTTTTTTAAATAAAGAATCTAAAGTAGACCTCTTGACATTATATCCATGTCGATTCAAGTTTTGTTCAATATCAGATTTATAGTCTTCAATTGCTCCTCTTATTCCAACAACAACTTCTTTTAAATGTGGAGCTGAATCTGGATTTATTACAACTGCAAAATGGCCAGTTGAGTACCCCAAACTAAATCCAGAATAATCGAGTAATGTCATGGTGTTTGAAGAATGATGATTAGAAGAATTGGTATCGGCAAGAAATTGGTGTGCAATAACTTTTAAGCTATCTATGGAAATAACCCTTCCTTCAAAAAGTACTGTTTCATTTTGATTTGTCATAACCAAACAGCAATTATTGCTACACTTCCATGGGGGAGCTCCATTTTGAATTACGTTTAATACTTCGAAGTATCTATCAACTGCGGAGTCAAAATATTGATTTGATGGAATGGATTCTATATACTCTCCAATAGCATCCAAGTTGGTTGAGTGTTTAATGTATTGCCATTCATCTGGTTTATTAATTGTGGAGTTTGTCTTTCCATTGTTAGAACAGGAGAATAATAATCCGGTTAGTAATAAATATAGGAATGAATGATTCATTTTTCTTCTGCTGTAGTAGTTACCTGATGAAGTATATCCTGATAGGTTTTACCCAAAAATAGATTAATCCATTGAAAATCAAATAAGCACGTGCTTGCACTCCCAAATACATGCTTGGTGCAATAACTTTACCTATATTAGTTCCAGATGAATGTGAACGATAATCGTCAGAATGAACAAGCGCTCTTGCTTCGCCTCAAAAATGGTGAGCATGATGCCTTTGGCGATTTATACGATGCTTACTCTGCCGCACTGTTTGGCGTGGTTTCTAAAATCGTTCGTTCTGAAGATGAAGGCCAAGATGTTCTGCAAGATGCCTTCGTTAAAATCTGGAAAAACATTCATTATTTCGATGAAAACAAAGGCACTTTTTTCACCTGGATGCTCAATATAGCGCGCAATTCGGCTATTGATAGGTATCGCAGATTAAAAAAAGAAGGCAAAGTTGAAATCCAAGAAGTTGATTCTAACGTAGATATTGCACGCGGACACCAAACAACGATTAAAACAAGCACCATTGGGCTCAACGATTTGGTTGATAAATTGCCTGAGGAGCAGCGTTTAATGGTTGAGTATATTTATTTCAACGGTTACACCCAACAAGAGGTAGCCGATGAACTGAATATGCCTTTGGGTACGGTTAAAACCCGTGTTCGTACTGCTGTACAATCACTTCGTAAAGTATTTACATTGCTATTATTTTGGATATAAAAGAATACATATCATCAGGCATCATAGAGAGTTATGTGCTAGGGTCTGCTTCTCCGCAAGAAAGGCAAGAGGTGGAATGTATGGGTCACATTTATCCTGAAATTCAGTTAGAGGTGCGTAAGCAGCAACTCATGATTGAAGAAATGGCAAATAAATTAGCCGTTGCTCCACCTGCTGAGCTTAAAGCTAAAGTAATGGATGCTATTACTCAAGTTGAGCAAGAGTTGCCAGAAGCTACACAGGCAAAAACCGAATCGAAAGCCGAAAAGGTTATTCCAATTCAACGAGCTGAAGAAAACGCGAAACCTACTTTCAACTGGGCAGCTGCGGCTTCAATTATATTGTTGTTGGGCTTGGGAGCTTATTGGTATGCTTCTTCTAACCAAATAACTGGACTGAAAAATCAATTGGCTGAGTTAACCAATAAAGCCAACCAGATAGAAACTGAGAATGAACAGTTAGTAGCGGCACTTTCTGAGTCGGATAGTGCGTATCAAAATGCTGAGGCTGTAAACCAAATGTTGGCGAGTCATTCAACCCAAACGGTTGAGATGCCAGGTACAGCCAATCAACCCGATGCATTGGTGCGCGTATTTTGGAACACTGATTCTAGAAAAGTGCTGATGAAAGTGGAGTCGCTTGCTGATGTACCTGCTGGCAAACAATACCAGTTGTGGGCCATTGTTGATGGACAACCAACCGATATGGGTGTTTTTGATTTAACGGCAGCAGCAGATTCGGTACTTGAAATTCCTCATCAAGTTGAAAATGCGCAGGCATTTGCTATCACCTTAGAAAACGAAGGTGGAAGTCCAACGCCAAACTTAGACGCGTTGGTAGTGATTGGTAATGTATAGGGGTTCTTTTCTTATTCTAATATCTTAAGATTCATTTTCTCTGTCAATTCAGCCTGTCCCGATCTTAATCGGGAAGTGGACAACTTGATGTCTATATCGAGAATAGATGGAGA
>CAJWSQ010000214.1 GCA_913045895.1 uncultured Flavobacteriales bacterium
AAACATCACTTATAGTAATGAAAAACAAGAAACTCAAAAAATCATAAAATGGTAAAACTCCTACTTCCAACACAAGAATGAAATCTCATGTTGGAAGTAGATAAGGTATCTGTTACAAGAACTGCTCCTTCGATAGGTTCAACCATTCTAAGGCTGCGTTGCAGAAAATATCTTCAACAACCTCATCGCTTAATCCCATTTTCTCAATGAAAGCTCCGATTTCTAAATCGCCCAGTGGGAATGGGTAATCAGAGCCCAAAGTAACACGTTTCGATCCTTGTAATTTTAAGATATAATCTAACAATGCTGGATCGTGGGTGATGGAATCTACCCAAAATTTACCGATGTAATTTCTCGGATTCGAATCGTTATCAATTGCAACCAAATCAGGTCTACAATTGAAACCGTGTTCAATTCTTCCGATAGTTGGTAAAAATGATCCCCCTGCATGTGAAAAGTTAACACGCAGATTTGGGAATTTCTCAAACACGCCACCAAAAATCATGGAACAAAGTGCTCTGCTGGTTTCAGCTGGCATCCCAACCAACCACGGCAACCAATATTTTTCCATGGAATCAAATCCCATCATGTTCCAAGGGTGAACCATAATGGCTAAACCCAATTCTTCACAAGCTTTATAAATGGGGTGAAAACATGCTTCACTCAGGTTTAAATCATTGATATTTGATCCAATTTGAATTCCTTTTAGGCCAATCTCTTTGATGCGATGCAATTCTTGAACTGCTAAATCAGCGTCTTGCATCGGTACAGTTCCTAAGCCGATGTAGTTTTTAGGATAATCGTGAACCAGTTGAGCAATATCGTCATTTAAGAACTTCGATAGTTCCAAACAATCTTGAGGTTTTGCCCAATAAGAAAACATCACCGGAATGGTACAAACTACCTGTACTTGAGTGTTGTGCTCGGCATATTCATCAATGCGTTCTTGTGCATCCCAACAGTTAGACTTAATGGTTCTGAAGAATTTTTCCCCTTTAATCATATCCGCTTGGCCATCTTCACGATGTTCAAGTCGAATAAAATCTCCGTACCCAAATTTTTGAGCAAAGTGAGGTAAGTGTTTTGGGATAATATGCGTGTGCATATCGATTTTTAGCATGCTTTTCATATTGAAAGTTTTAAAACATGCTCCACAGGAATGACTGGGTTGTTATTTACTTTAAACAGGACACAATCTGCCCATTTTTAATAACAACTCACTCGCTGGACAATCTCCTGTACGAGCGAAAATAATTTGATGTCAAAAATAGACTTTAAGGTTATTTGGTAAACTTAGGATCTGTTTCCATCACATGACCACAATTGTCGCAAGTTCTTAATTCTTCTGAATTGTAGTACTCTTGAAAATGTGGTAAGAAATCTGTTTCGATGTTGTTCAGCTGGAAGTATGCCTCATGTAACTTGTGATTGCATTTTTCGCAAAACCACAGTAATCCATCAGTAAAACCTGGTCTTACACGCTCAATTACTAAACCAACGCTGTTGGGCGATCTCATTGGAGAATGTGGAACTTTTGCTGGTAACAAAAACATATCTCCTTCTTTGATATTTACATCAACAGCTTTTCCGTCTTCTTGAATTCGAACGGTGATATCACCTTCTAATTGATAAAACAATTCTTCTGTTTCGTTGTAGTGATAATCCTTACGCGCATTTGGACCTCCTACAATCATAACAATGTAATCTGATCCTTCTGGATACAAGTTTTTATTACCAACTGGTGGTTTAAGCAGGTCTCTGTTTTCTTCAATCCACTTATGTAAATTAAATGGTCTTTGTACTGCCATGATGTTTTTCGGTTTTGAAATCTAAAGTATGGATTATCTACATTTGGCTTGAATCAAAAGAAGGATTTATGGATTTAAATTTAACAGGCAAAACAGCAATTGTTGCAGGAAGCACCCAAGGTATTGGAAAAGCATCTGCTATTGAGTTAGCTCAGCTGGGAGCCAACGTGATATTATTAGCTCGAAACGAGGAGAAATTGAAAGCCGTTCAAGATGAATTAGAGCACATTAGTGGTGGCGAACACGGCTACATTGTTGCTGATTTTTCGAATCCTAAAGGCGTTGAGCAAACCATAAACGAATGGGTTAAAGCTGGAAACGAAGCTCATATCTTGGTAAACAATACTGGAGGCCCTCCTGGAGGTCAGGCAATTGATGCTGGTTTAGATGAATTTCGCGCTGCATTTGAAGCTCACCTTGTTTGCAACCATATCTTGGTTCAGGCATTGGTTCCGGGGATGAAAAAAGAGGGATACGGTAGAATTGTAAATGTAATCTCCACTTCAGTGAAAGCACCTTTAGCTAACCTTGGGGTTTCTAATACCATTAGAGGTGCGGTTGGAAATTGGTCTAAAACATTGGCGAATGAATTGGGACAATTCAACATCACTGTAAACAACGTTTTACCTGGAGCTACACAAACTGGACGATTGGAATCTATTGCCGAAAATAAAGGTCAAAAGGTTGGAAAATCGGCTTCAGATATTATTGATGGGATGGCACAAGCGGTACCTATGAAACGTGTTGCTCAGCCAAATGAAGTAGCTAATGCTGTTGCTTTTCTAGCATCTCCTGCTGCAAGTTATATCAACGGAATTAACATTCCGGTTGATGGTGGTAGAACACCTTGCTTATAGAAATAACTAGACATAAAAAAATCCCGCCATTGAGCGGGATTATCTTTTTCCAGAAATTCTGGATTATAATATTTTCCAACCTACTGAAAGCGAGATTAAACCTGCATCTAATCTAGCTGTGTTGTTGTCGTAAAAATCTCCTAAAGGGTGCTGATATCTAACGTCAAACAAAAACAGTGGAATATCTAATGAAAATCCAACTGCAGCATTGGTGTATCCATCCTCAAAACCGTTAGCATCTAAATCGCCACCTTGCGTAACGTTGAATGATTGCACCACACCAGCGTTCATAGCAAAAGACAATATATCTCTGTTTATGAAACGGTATCCAAGCAATACAGGAACGTCAACATTAGAATATCTAACATCAACGGTTTGACTTGATTGATCATCTTTAATTTCACCACTAACACCCGTGAATAAAACCTCAGCTTGTGCAGTAAGTCTTTTCACTTTTAAACGAGCAAAAGCACCTCCTAAATAACTGGGGTTACCTGATGTGGAAATTCCATCAGTTTCAGTATTAATTAATGAATAGTTAGCACCTCCTTTAATACCAATATTAATTGGTAATTGTGCAAATGCAGAGAAGGAAACTAAAAGCAAAGTAAGAGAGAGTAATTTTTTCATAACAAATTGCAATTTTTAGGTTCAATACAAAGATAACACCAAAAACAGCAAAGTTGTTTTACTTCAACTCAATGAGTTTAAACCCTCTACCATGCACATTGATTAATTCAACTTGCTCATCTGGTTTTAGATACTTTCTCAATTTGGTGATATAAACATCCATACTTCTTGAGTTAAAATAACTGTCATCACCCCAAATGGCCTTCAAAGCAGACTCACGTTCAAGCACTTCGTTTTTGTTCATACAAAGCAACTTCAACAATTGACTTTCTTTTGATGTCAACTTCTTGGTTTCATCATCAGCTGTAAGTGTTTGTAATCTAGGATCAAATTCAAACTTACCAATGGTGTAGTTTTTGGGCTTATCGTCTTCTTGATCTTTAGCAGATGTTCTTCTGAGAATAGCCGAAATTCGAAGTAACAATTCCTCCATACTAAAAGGCTTTGTGACGTAGTCGTCAGCACCTAATTTAAACCCTTCAATGGTATCTTCTTTCATCGACTTTGCAGTCAAAAAGATGATAGGAACTTCTTTGTTGATCTTTCTAATTTCTTGTGCTAAAGTAAACCCATCCTTTACCGGCATCATGACATCTAAAAGCAATAAATCGTATTCGCTTTTGGCAAATTCTTCAAATGCAATTTGTCCGTTCTCAACCAGCTTAACTTCGTAGTGTTTAGCTTGTAGGTATTCTGCCAAAATAGTTCCCAAGTTCGGGTCGTCTTCAGCAATTAAAATTCTAGTTGTTTTCATATAATGGCAGGTAAATGATGAATGTACTTCCTTTTCCTATTTGACTCTTCACTTCGATGTTTCCACCCAAGCGATCGATGATTATTTTTACATAGCTTAATCCTAAGCCAAAACCTTTAACATCATGCACATTACCAGTTGGTACGCGATACAATTTATCAAAGATTTTCATTTGATTCTCTTTTGAAATACCAATTCCGTGGTCTTTAACTGAAATTTTAACTTCATTTCCCACTCGCTCGCAATTCATTTCAATAACTGGAGATTCTTTGGAGTATTTATTGGCATTATCCAACAAGTTTGAAAAAACATTACTCAAGTGAACTCGATCTCCAATTACCTGTAATCTTTCTGCTGGATAATTGGTTTTTATATGACCTTGACGTTCTCTAACCTGAATACCAAACTTGTCTACTACAGACTTCAAAATATCGTTCAGCTCTAAAACGTCTTTCTTCAATTTAAATTCACCTTTATCTAGAACAGCACTCTGCAACACTTCTTCAACCAACAAGCCCAGTCGGCTATTTTCATCGTTAATCATTCCAACATAGCGTGTAACAATAGCTCTATTGGTATTTAAATCTGGATCTTTTAATGCCTCACACGCCAGTGATATTGTTGAAATTGGTGTTTTCAACTCGTGTGTCATGTTATTGATGAAATCGTTTTTAATCTCGGAATTGCGCTTTTGCGAGATGATGGTTTTTACGGTGTAATAGAAGATGTATGAAATAGCCAAAACAATTAAGGCTGAGACAATCAACATCATCCAATTGGTTTTGAGTAAATATCCTGTTTGTTTGGTAAAATAAACGTGTAGATAATAAGGATCTCGGATAACGTCATTGGGGAAAAGCTGATCTGATAATTCAGATTTTACTATTTGAGTATCCCACTCCGCGTTACTCGAAAGCATCAATTTTCCTTGGGGGTTAGCCACACCAAAAGCAAAGCTAGCGTTGATTCCTCTGGCATGTAACTCATGAGAAAGTATAGAATCTACTTCTTCATAATTCAATCGCTCTTCAATAGGTTGGTATAAATCAACCTCAATCAAGCTCTTAACGATATCACCAACAAATGCCTTTTTGCGCATCAATCGATTGCGAAGTTCTTCGTTAAGCTGAATTCCTTCACCGTTGCGCAAATAACCATTTTCAGCATTGTTGTCATATTTCAGACTGAGATCAAGCAAATCATTCAACGTATCAGTAGCATTAAGCTCTTCAACATTTCGCTCAGCCGTTCTGGTGTGCGTTTGACCTTGACTTTCTTCTGTGATTTTAATTTGAACTTGATCGCCTTCACGCATCACTTCTTTCATAATCATATAATCGA
>CAJWSQ010000215.1 GCA_913045895.1 uncultured Flavobacteriales bacterium
TTCGATTTCATGGAAATGATTTCGCTTCAAGGTAAAACCAACTTCTTCGAGAAACGTGTTGGTGAATACCAAAAAGCCGGTGTACTTGGCGGTGGCGGAAACGAATCAAAAGGTTTCACCACTGATGCCGATTTTTAATCACCACGCTATTCAGTTGATAATTAGTTAAGCTCCAAAACCCAATATAAGATGTTTGTAATCAAGAGAGATGGACATAAAGAGTCCGTAAAATTCGATAAAATCCAAGCCCGCGTTAAAAAATTGTGCTGGGAGTTAGATCCTGAAGTGGATCCGGTACACATTTCAATGCGTGTAATTGAAGGTTTGTATGACGGTGTAACAACAACTGAGTTAGATAACTTGGCTGCTGAGGTTGCTGCGTCATTAACAACCAAACACCCAGACTACGCAGTATTGGCTGCTCGTATTGCCATCTCAAACTTGCATAAGAATACCAAAAAGACCTTTAGCGAGGTGATGGAAGATTTGTACAACTATATCGATCCGAAAACTGGCGAGGCTGCTCCCATGCTTTCAGATGATGTGTACGAAATCATTCAAGAAAATAAAGTACTGTTAGATTCAAGCATCATTTACGATCGCGATTTTGAATACGATTACTTTGGGTTTAAAACGTTGGAGCGTTCTTACCTATTGAAAACTGACGGTCAAATTGCTGAGCGTCCACAACACATGTTGATGCGTGTGGCTGTAGGTATTCACAAAAAAGATATTGAATCAGCTATCAAAACATACGAGTTGATGAGCGAGCGTTGGTTTACACATGCAACGCCAACTTTATTTAACTCAGGTACACCCAAGCCACAAATGAGCTCTTGCTTCTTGTTGACAATGCAAGATGATAGCATCGATGGTATTTACGATACCTTGAAGCAAACAGCTAAGATCTCTCAAAGTGCTGGTGGAATTGGTTTGGCTATTCACAACGTACGTGCAACGGGTTCATACATCAAAGGAACCAACGGAACATCAAACGGTATTGTACCAATGTTGCGTGTTTACAACGACACAGCTCGTTACGTAGATCAAGGTGGTGGTAAACGTAAAGGTTCATTTGCCATCTATTTAGAGCCTTGGCACTCGGATGTGTATGATTTCTTAGATCTGAAGAAAAACCACGGTAAAGAAGAGCAACGCGCTCGCGATTTGTTCTACGCGATGTGGATTCCAGATTTATTCATGCAACGCGTTCAAGAAAACGGTGAGTGGACATTGATGTGTCCAAATGAGTGTCCTGGTTTGAGCGACACTTGGGGTGATGATTTCGAGAAATTATACTCGAAATACGAATCTGAAGGAAGAGGTCGCAAAACCGTAAAAGCACAAGAGCTTTGGTTTAAGATTTTAGAATCTCAAATCGAGACGGGAACTCCTTACATGTTGTATAAAGACAGCGCGAATGGTAAGAGTAACCAACAAAACTTGGGAACCATCAAATCATCAAACTTGTGTACAGAGATTATCGAATACACCAGTAAAGATGAGGTAGCGGTTTGTAACTTGGCTTCAATTGCGTTACCAAAATTTGTTGAAGATGGTAAATTCAATCACGATCGTTTGTTTGAGGTGACATACCAAATTGCGGTGAACTTAAACAAGGTAATTGATGTAAACTACTATCCGGTAGCTGAAGCGCGCAACTCAAACATGCGTCACCGTCCAATTGGAATTGGTGTTCAAGGTTTGGCAGATGCGTTCATCATGATGCGATTCCCGTTTGATAGCGAGCCAGCTCGTGCATTAAACAAAGAAATTTTCGAGACCATTTACTACGCTTCGATGACTGCATCGAAAGACTTAGCGAAAGAATTTGGTCCTTACGAAACATACGCAGGTTCTCCTGTATCTCAAGGAAACTTCCAGTTTGATATGTGGGGTGTTACACCAACCGATCGTTGGGAGTGGGATGTGTTGAAAGAAGAAGTAAAAGAGCACGGTGTACGCAACTCATTGTTGTTAGCGCCAATGCCAACCGCTTCAACTTCTCAAATCTTGGGTAACAATGAGTGTTTTGAGCCATACACATCAAACATCTACACCCGTAGAACATTGAGTGGTGAGTTCATTGTGGTAAACAAACACTTGTTGCGCGACTTGGTAAAACTAGGCTTGTGGAACGAAGGGATGAAAAATAAACTGATTGCACACAACGGATCAGTTCAAAACATCAACGAAATTCCTGACAACTTGAAAGAGTTGTACAAAACAGCTTGGGAAATCAGTCAGAAGAGCATTATTGATATGGCTGCAGATCGTGGTGCATACATTTGCCAATCTCAAAGTATGAACATCTTTATGGAAGGTGCCAACTTTGCTAAATTGACCAGTATGCACTTCTACGGTTGGAAAAAAGGCTTGAAAACAGGTATGTATTACTTGAGAACAAAAGCGGCAACCGATGCCATTAAATTTACGGTTGATAAAACCTCATTAGAGCAACCGAAATCAGAAAATACGTCTAACGTAGAAGAAGTAAATTCTGAAACTGTGAACGACAACAAACAATAAGATATATAAACGTCTCATGCTGTAAGATAAGCCTCGCGTCTAGATTGTTAGAAGTGGGGCTTTCTTTTTTTAGTTTTGGTTCATGAGTAATAAAATCATCGAAAAAATTGATTAACAACGTCTACAATAGCTTATTCTTTCTTACACTGGTATTACTTTAGTAATTTTGCTGATCAAATTGGAGAATCTAAAAGTGCATTTAAAAGAGAAAATATCTATTGAGAGTTTCGGTGATAAGAAGTTTAAAGTCAAACTAGTTGGATCCGAAAAAGATACTGAAGCTGCGTTTACTCATTATTTGCATAACCATAAAAATGGTGTTTCACAATTTTACAAGCCAGATGCAATTGAACATGTTAAGAGTCTGATTCAGTATAAATATCCTGAGGAATCAATAACTGATGTCGTTGCTGAAGAAGCTTTGCAATATTTATTATTTCAAGAAACTGAGATTCCTTTTCCAGCTCCTCGAAAGTCAAAGTTTAAATTTATCGATCTTTTTGCTGGAATTGGAGGATTTAGGTTAGCACTTCAAAATCTAGGGGGAAAGTGTGTTTTTACAAGTGAATGGGATAAATATTCTAAGCAAACTTACCAAGCGAATTTTGGAGAAGTTCCTTTTGGTGACATAACTAAAGTTGCTACTAAGAATTACATACCTGACGATTTTGATGTCTTGTGTGCTGGTTTTCCCTGTCAAGCATTTTCGATAGCTGGAAAAAGAGGAGGGTTTGAGGATACAAGAGGGACATTGTTTTTTGACGTTGCTGAGATTATCAAGAAAAAACAACCAAAAGCAATTTTTCTTGAAAATGTCAAAGGACTTAGAAATCATGATAAAGGAAAGACGTTGACGACTATTCTAAATGTATTAAGAAATGATTTAGGGTATTTTGTTCCCGAACCTCATATTATCAATGCAAAGGATTTTGGAGTTCCACAAAATAGAGAACGAATTTTCATAGTAGGGTTCCATCCTGATAAAAATATTTCTGAATTTACTTATCCCAAGCCAACAAAAGAGTCTGTATCATTTGAAAATGTAAAAGAAGAAAAGGAAGTTTCTGTAAAGTATTATTTATCGACCACTTATATGGAAACTCTAAGAAAGCATAAGGCTAGACACGAAAGTAAAGGAAACGGATTTGGTTATGAAATTATACCTGATGATGGAATAGCCAATGCGGTTGTTTGTGGAGGAATGGGAAGAGAGCGGAACCTTGTTTATGATGATAGATTAACTAATTTCAAGCCTGTTACTAAGATTCAAGGCGATGTAAACAGAGAAGGGATTCGAAAAATGACTCCTCGCGAATGGGCAAGACTCCAAGGATTTCCTGATAATTTTAAAATTGTAGTATCAGATGTCCAAGCGTACAAACAGTTTGGCAACTCTGTTGCTGTTCCAGCAATTCAAGCAACTGCGAAAAAAATAATTGATAAGTTAACCAATCTATGATTTCTGGTAATAAAGGTGAATGGAGTGAATTGTATGTGTTGGTTAAATTGTTGTCAGATGGTGTTTTATATCAAGCTGACATTGATTTAAAGAAGGATCATAATAATGCTTATGAAATAGTTAAGGCATTCAAAAATGAGACTGATTATACACTTGAGTTTCAAAGAGAAGATTTTCTAGTTGTGTTAAAAAACAATAAGATTATTTCTCAGATCACTTTTGATGAATTAAGAACAATTACGGAAAATTTATATCAAGGAATACTAAAAGGGAAAGGAAGAAGCTTTGAGATTTCAGAGGTTAAAAGCTTTATAGACAAAGCGCTTATTCAGAAGTTAAAAGCTAACTCTTCACAAAAAGCAGATATCAAGCTTCGTATTTATGATCATAGATTGGCCAAAGAGACTGATTTAGGTTTTAGCATTAAGTCTTTACTTGGTGGGAATTCAACTCTTTTTAATACAGGTAAAGGCAATAATTTCATTTTTAATGTTGAAAATAACCTTGATAAATCGCTTGATGCTTTTAATCAGTACACATATTCTCCACCAGATAATATCTCTAAGATCTCATATCGGTTAAAAGAGTTAAAATCTTTAGGTGCTGAGTTTACATTTGATACGATTCAATCTTCACAATTGTGGAGGAATTTAAAAATGATAGATGGAGATTTACCTGAAATCCTTGCTTGGGCTTTGTATTATAGATGGATCGACAGAGAGCCAGCTCTGAAAAATGTTGTTGAAAAACTTGAGGAATATGACCCTTTAAATTTTTATGATGGTAAGTATAGTATCCAAAGGCTTTATGAGTATAAACTTAAACGTTTCCTCACAGAGGCAGCCATGGGTATGACATCAGAAACACCGTGGTTGGGTGAGTATGATTCGTTTGGAGGAGTAATTATGGCCAAAGCCGATGGTGATGTTCTTTGTTTTCATATTTATGATTTCAATATTTTTAGAGACTATCTTCTTGAGAACACAATGTTTGAACAGCCATCTACTAGTGAAGATCCTGAAAACCCAGGATATATAAATCCTAATTCTAAAAAGAATTACAGGTATGGATGGCTGTACAGTGAGTATGACCAACTTAAGTTTAAAATAAATCTTCAGATAAGATTTATTAGATGATTACTTAATTTGTTTCTATAATACACCCATAAAAACATCTTAGTCTAGACAGATTCTAAACTAAGGCTCCTGACAATTCCCTGACAATCCGAAATCCGCGGCACATCACTTTTGTAGTGTTAAAATTTGCTGCGCGAATTGGATCAGTTTAAAGCAATAGCATTCACACATGCCAACGTTGGGTTAGACAAAGTCGCTCAACTGTACATCCCAGAAGAGATGTATG
>CAJWSQ010000216.1 GCA_913045895.1 uncultured Flavobacteriales bacterium
TTGATTCATGCGATCTAATTCTACATAAATTTTAGTTTCATCCAAACCAAAACTCTCCATTCTTACACCTGCTGCCCAAGCAATTGGAATTTGATTTTCGATGATATCGCGATACATTTCTTGTGTTAGCATGATCTTAAAATTTGAGGTTTTTCAATTTTTCGGTGTGATTTTCTAGCGCTGCTTTGTAGCTAGCTTTCAACTCATCGATCAATTCTGCTGTTTTAGGAACATTATGAATTCCAGCTACACCATGGCCTGCAGACCAAATGTCTTTCCAAGCTTTAGAATTACTCGCATTCAATTTTGAAAAATCCTCTTCTTTCTTAACCGATAAATCAATACCCGCTTTCTCGATACTTGGCTTCAAGAAATTGGCATTTACACCCGAAACTCCATCGGTATAAATAACATCATCGATAGAAGTATCTACAACCATTTGCTTGTAATCTCCACCAGCCATACTCTCTTGTGTGGCAATAAAACGAGTTCCCATGTAAGCGAAATCAGCTCCAACAGTTTCGGCTGCTAAAATAGACTCGCCACTGTTGATTGATCCAGCTAGAATGATTGCCCCATCCCAAAAAGTCCTGAACTCTTCAACCAAAGCAAACGGATTGGCTAAACCAGCGTGACCACCAGCTCCAGCCGATACAGCTATAATTCCATCTACACCTGCTTCAATGGCTTTTTCGGCATGGCGTTTTTTAATCACATCGTGAAACACCAATCCACCGTAACTGTGAATAGCATCAACCAAGTCGCTAACAGCACCCAATGATGTAATAACCAAAGGCACTTGGTATTTTACACACAATTGTAAATCGGGCATTAAACGCGGATTGGTTTTATTTACGATCAAGTTGACACCAAATGGAGCGGGCTCTTTTCCTGTTTCTTCTTTGAACTTAGCTAAAGCCGAAGTGATTTCCTTCAACATATTTTCAAAGTCATCAGATGTTCTTCCGTTTAGTGCTGGAAATGTACCAACCACTCCATTTTTACACGCCTCAATCACCAATTCGGTTCCTGAAACCAAAAACATAGGTGATACAATAGCTGGTAGTGATAGTTTCGATTTAAATTCTGAAATAGTCATATCTAGTGATGATTCTGTTTTTATTTATGAATTTGATTTATTGTGTCTTGATAATTGCTAACCGAACCTTGAGCTGCATCTTCTGGAAAAGCGCGTTCTAAAATTAGCCCTGTTTGAATTTCTGAAGTATCAATAGCCCCAAAATTAGGAGACATTGGATATTCAATTCGAGTTTTGATAAAAGCCTCGCTCACAAAAGAAGGCGAATGTTTATAAACCAAACAAGCTTGAATTACGAGGATCAATTGCTCAACTAAGTATCGTGCAGAGGCCTCCATTTGCTCAGGATCCATGTGTAATAATCGAGCTAAATCTGCTAAAGCTTTATTGAGTGTTTCATTGCCATTTGCCATTTTCTGGAGTTCACTAAAAATCAGTTGAGCTAAGTCTACATCTTTACGCATTGCACGTAAAACATCTAAACACATCACATTTCCTGATCCTTCCCAAATAGAATTTACAGGAGCTTCGCGGAACAAACGACCTAAAACACCATCTTCAACGTAACCATTTCCACCAAAAACTTCCATAGCTTCGGCTGTGAGGGTGATGGATCGTTTACAAACCCAATATTTAGCTGCTGGAGTCACCAATCGTTTCCAAGCTTTAGATAGATGATCATGATCTCCTTTTTCAAATGCATCGGCTAAACGCAAGGCTGTGAGGGTTGCAGCTTCGCTTTCAAGTGCAAAATCGGTTAATACACTTCGCATTAATGGCTGATCATATAGCCTCTTACCAAATGCTTTTCTTTTACGCGTGTATGCTATAGACTGAACAATTGCCTGTCTGATAATTCCAGTTGCGCCCAATACACAACTCAAACGCGTGTAAGTTGCCATTTCAATGATGGTGGGGATTCCTCTACCCTCTTCTCCCATTAAAATTCCGTACGCATCTTGAAATTCAACCTCAGAACTCGAATTGCTTTTGTTACCCACTTTATCTTTCAAACGCTGAATGATAATGGGGTTTTTAGTACCATCCGGTTTCCATCTTGGCACAAAAAAACAGGCTAATGCATCTGTATCGCTTGTTCTAGCAACAACCAGATGTGCATCGCACATGGGTGCTGAGAAAAACCATTTGTGTCCGCGTAGTAAGTACGCTTCACCTTGACCCGACTTTTCAATTGGAGTTGCAACAGTTTGGTTGGTTCTAACATCTGAACCACCTTGCTTCTCAGTCATTCCCATACCAATCCAAATGGACGTTTTATCGGCAATGGGAAGATCGCGCAAATCGTACTCTCTACTCAACAATTTCGATTCCAGCTGATTCCACAATTGAGGTTCTTTCTGTAAAACAGGAATAGAAGCCTGAGTCATGGTTGCTGGACAAAGTGAACCATCTTCTATTTGAGCATGAAGAATGAAATTAACTGCGGCAAAAATCCACCGTCCTTTTTGACTGTCTTCAAATGGACGAGTTATTAATCCCGATTCTTTTAAATATTGCATGAATCCATGCCAACTCGGGTGGAATTCAACCGTGTCTTTTCTATTTCCTCTACTATCAAAGGGCTTGTGTTCCGGTGTATGCTTATTAGCCAAATAGGCTTGGTACACGGCCTCGGCCGTACCCAATTCTTCACCAATCTTTTCTAGAATCGGAAAAGCCCAATTTACTTCGTTGTTTTTCAAATAATCTAAGATTACCTGATCTGTAGTAAATAGGTTATAGTCTGCTATTTCCGGAAACTGATTGGCTACATTGTGTGTATTCCAAGTCTGTTTCATGCGTAGATTCTTTTGATGTAAAAATTATTACATTTTTCGAAGCTCACGCTTTAAAATCTTTCCAGATGCGCTCATTGGGAATGCATCCATAAACTCATAAATACGTGGGTATTTGTAATCTGCTAAATGCTCTTTAGTAAATGCCTTTAATTCATCAGGAGTTGCAGTTTGTCCATCTTTTAAAATGATGCACGCTTTAATCTCCTCGCCCATTTTATCATCAGGAACACCAATTACAGCAACCATAGAAACCGCAGGATGTTTGATTAAAACTTCTTCAACCTCACGTGGATAAACATTTAATCCACCACGGTTAACCATATCTTTAGAACGATCTACGATATAATAATATCCGTTTTCATCTTTCTCAGCTATATCTCCAGAACGGAACCAACCGTTATCAAAACTAGACGCATTAGCCTCTGGCTTTTTGTAATAACCTTTGGTTACACTATGTCCTTTATACCACAATTCGCCTTTTTCGCCCACGGCAGCTTCGGTTCCATCTTCTTTCATGATCTTCACAAAAACACCCCAAATTGGAGTTCCGATAGAACCAGCAACAGGAACAGTTCCTGGGTGATTAAAGGTAACAACAGGCGAACCTTCTGACATTCCATAGCCCTCATAGATATCAATATCATATTTAGCTTTAATGTCTTTTAATATTTGAACAGGAAGAGACGAACCTCCAGAAACACACAGTCTCAAACTATCTGAAGCATGCTGTACGAGCTCATTAACCTCTGGTGTGTCTGGCGAATGAACCAATCCCCAATACATGGTTGGAACACCTGCAAAGATGGTTACATCATGTTTCTTAACTAATTTAAGTACCGTCTCGGCATCAAAACGAGGTAAGAGTACATTTGGAACACCCTGGAACATCGAAGCATTCATCATACATGTTTGTCCGAAAATGTGGAATAACGGAAGTACCGTAAGAGTTACATCATCTGTTCGCATTTGGAACAATTCCTGACTCACCTTTGCATTCCAAGACAGGTTTGCGTGACTCAGCTCTGCACCTTTCGGTTTACCTGTTGTTCCTGAAGTGTAAATGATAACAGCCGTATCATCGTCATGTGTTGGATAGGTGTCAAAAACATCGCTTTGCTTACCAATGAATTGACCAAAAGTAATTCCGCTATCAAATGGATTTGGCGCTGTTGCATCAGCAGTAATTGTAATAAACTGCTTACAGTTATCAGCTGCTTCAAAACCTTTATGACCTTCAATACCCATTGGTAATGCATCATTTCCTTCAAAACAGAAATACGCAACTGCATCACTATCATTTAAGTGATAAGTAACTTCTTCATGTTTTAGTAAGATACTTAGTGGGACAACAACAGCTCCTGCTTTCAAAATGCCATAATAAACCATTGGGAAATGAGGTGTGTTTGGACAACTCAAAGCTATCTTATCGCCCGGTTTAATACCAGCATCAATTATTGCGTTGGCTACTTTATTGGTAAAACTGTTGATTTGAGAAAAGGTGTAAGTAGATTCTCCGAAGAAATAAGCTGTATTATCACCATGTTTGATATGGTGATATTCTAATATAGATGCTAAGTTTAACATGTTTATTGAAGTTTTTTTATGGTTAATACGATACGCTAACCCTACAATAATAACATGTTATCTATAATTTTGAAACATTAAGAGCGACTATTTATAACGATTGGCTATAAATTAAACTTTACTTCAAATCTACCTGAGATTTCTCCACCAGTAGGTTTGTTGAATACTTTTAGATAGATCTACGACCTCACCAATTGCAGGTGTAAGGTGATTTAGTTTTTGGATTTTAGCGTTGTGCACAAATTGCTCAATGGGCTCATCCCAAGGATGTACAGCCAATGTAAATCCTCCCCAATGAACTGGAACAGCCATGTTCACTTGTGCGTCAATTGAGGCCTCAACCGTTTCTTCAGGAAACATGTGAATAGGTCTCCAGTACTTATGATATTGACCACATTCCATAAAACCAAGATCAAAAGGGCCATACAGCTTACCGACTTCTTTAAAGTGCTCATCAAAGCCGCTATCTCCACTCCAATAAATGTTGTAATTATCGGATTGAATGACCCATCCACCCCAAATGGATTTAGCTCTATCAAATAGACCACGCCCAGAAAAGTGTCTGCCAGGAGTAAAAACCAATTTGATGTTATCGAAAGCAATTTCATCCCACCAATCAAACTCAATGATTTTACCCGAATCTACACCCCACTTCTCTAAGTGACGACCAACACCTAAAGCAACATAAAAGTGTTTAACTTTTGATTTCAATTTCTCTATACTCTTCATATCCAGATGATCATAATGATCGTGGGTAAGAAGCACTGCATCGATAACTGGAAATTGATCTAATTGATTCAGGATACAATTGGAAAATCTTTTGGATGGAAATGGAGATATTGGAGCGGCATTTGGTCCAAACATCGGGTCAATCAATAAGTTGACACCCTTAATTTTAAGCAAAGCTGT
>CAJWSQ010000217.1 GCA_913045895.1 uncultured Flavobacteriales bacterium
TCTACCTATCACTAAACCGCGATCCCAATCTTGAACTGCTCCTGTTACAATTTCTGATGCTGAAGCAGAACCTTCGTCAATTAAGATTACCAATTTTCCTTTTTCGAAATCACCTTTCTTAGAAGAGTAGGTATCATCTCTAGGGAAAGAACGACCTTGAGTGTAAACAATCATTTTGTCTTTGCCCAAAAATTCATCAGCCAACTCAATGGCAGTTTGCAAGTAACCACCACCATTTCCTCTTAAAT
Organism: uncultured Flavobacteriales bacterium; assembly: GCA_913045895.1. Taxonomy (GTDB): domain Bacteria; phylum Bacteroidota; class Bacteroidia; order Flavobacteriales_G; family Salibacteraceae; genus UBA6049. The sequence goes on from CAJWSQ010000217.1 coordinate 249, forward strand.
CTAAGATTAAGCTATTCATTCCTTCTCCTTGGAGCGAGTCCATTGCTAAATGAATTTCGCCCATTGAAGTGGCAGCAAAACGATTTAATTTGATGTAACCAATTTCGTTAGTTGCCATATAAGAAGCATCAACTGAATAGATTGGAATTTTATCACGTGTGATGGTAAATTCAAGTAATTCTTTGCTTCCTCTACGTTTTATTTCAACGGTTACTTTAGTTCCTTTTTCACCGCGTAGGCTTTCCATAACATCTTTATTCTTAAACCCTACACCAGCAACAGTTTTGCTATCTATGGTGATGATTTTATCACCTGATTGAATGCCTAATTTTTCAGATGGACCACCAGCAATTGGCGTCACAACCGTTATGGTGTCTTTAAGAATATTGAATTGTATACCAACCCCTTCGAATTTACCCTCAAGAGGTTCATTCATTTTTTGAAGGTCTTTGGCAGAAATATAAGTTGAGTGGGGATCTAAATCTTCAAGAATTGCCACGATAGCATCTTCTGCTAATTTATTGGCATCAACGCTGTCAACATAAGCGAGTTCAACGTATTTAAAAAATGTTTGAAGTTTTTGCTCTGCACCAGGATTGGCTTGTGCAAATACCAAGTTGGGCAATAATAAGATTGCCAATAGTTTCCATGTTCTCATCATCGTAATAACCAGCTATTGATGAGCTTGTTCAAGCTCCAATTCTGAAATAGTTGTTAAACAAACTTAAGTTTAACGTTTTAATTTGATGGCTTTTTGTGCAGGTAGAAGCTCTCCTTCGTATTCTCCAACAACAAAACACCCTTCAAATCCTTCAGAACGCAATTGATTTTTGTGATCGTTTGCTTCTTTAAAATCGGTAAAGCTACCAGTAACGTATCGAGTAATACCATCTTGACCAACAACAACTTGAATATCTCCAAGCTCCATGTATTTTTCCAATACATCAGTAGGAACTTGCTTTTTGTAAGATCCCAGTTGAACTTTGAATTTCAGTTTTTCTTTTTGTTGATCACTAAGTGTTACATCTTCAGGAAGATTCTTAATTCCACTACTTCCGTTTTCTTTTGCTCCAATTGAAACGCGAGTTCCTCCTTTAACAGCAACTACATATGCATTCGGGAATCCGTTTTGGATTGCATCAAGTTTAACACGAGCAGCATCAGAATAAGATGAAGACGGTTCAGTATAATATCTAGTGAAGCCATCTGCAGATGATACAGCCATCACATTGCTGAAGTGTCTGAACGCTTTTTCGTTTGCTTTTTTCTTGAATGCACCTAATTGAACACGGTAAACTACCCCTTGGTTATCGTCCATTGAAGACTCATCGTAGTGAGCAATTCCTTCTTCAGAAACAGAAGGTTCTTTAATAGCTTTTGGTTCTACCGTTTTAGATCGATTATCTACACTTTTGATTTTTCCGTCAGGATCAATGGCTACAATACGAATGGAGTTGATACCATCATTACCCAATTCTTCTTGTTTCTCAGTAGCGGCAGCCATATTCGGGAATTTACCAACTACCAATGCAATTTGATCATCCAACAAATAAGTCTGAACGTCTTTGTAGTTCAACATGTTGGTAACCATTTCACTTGGAATGGCATCATCATAAGCACCAACTTGAACTCCGTAAAGTGTTTGACTTGCATTGCGTTTTCTCTTCGTTCTTGCACCTACAACATCAATGGTGTAAGATTCAGTTTCAATAGGTGAGTATTTCCCCGTTGTATCCATGTAAGTAAGATACATCTCCAACAAACGCTCATCGGTATAGGTTACTCCAACGGTATCTACATAAGCGCCTGGAGCAGAGTTTAGTTCATCATCTTTGTAGTTTCCTACATCATCGGCATCACCATCAAGCGGACAACCTTTTTCATCTACTTGAACGCCATCAGGAGTTCCAGCACATTCATCTTCAAAGTCTAAAACGCCATCACCATCTTCATCTGTATTGGCAACAAACAAGAAAGGAGTTTCTTCTTCTGGTAATTCTACTTTCTTAGGTCTTCTGATGTTGTAGCCTACATTAAATCCTACGTATAATAAATGATCGTTTCTACTATCACCACTTTTGTTTCCGTAAGATGTTGGTGTAACACCATCAATGTAATCTGAACCCGTAAAATGATAAGTTACACCCAATCTGAAGTTCCATTCAGGTGTCATGATCATGTTGAAACCAGCACTAACTGGTATTCCCCAAGTGTAGTTATTATAAAGTCCTAATTCAGACTCGTTGTATTTTCTTAAATCCGTTTCGTATTCGTAGTCACGTTCTAATCTAACAGAAAGCTCGCTGCTGTTTGGCGATTCTTCATCCATGTTACGGATGGTTCCATCACTCCAATAATGGTAGTTATTACCATTTCTATCGATTAAATCTGTTTTAGAATCGAAGCTGATGAATTCAAACCCTACACCTACAAACGGTTCAACAACTCTATCAGGGCTCAAAATATGATCGAAGTTGTAGTAAACTTGAAATCCACCGCCATTTAAAACTGATTCGAAATTTCTATTGTTGAGAAGTGATCTTTCGTTTGCTGAAATTTTTCCTCTGAAATAGAATAAATCGGCACTTAAGTATGAAGTAATGGGTTGTGTTACTGTGAGGTTGAGTGCAACACGACTGGTGATTGGATTGTTTGTTTTGTAGTTTCTACTGATGTCTCCGTAATAGGTGAGAACCCCCATTCCAATACCTAATGTTGGGGTTGCAATCCTGTTTTCTTCGTCAGAAGTTTCTTCTGTTTGAGCAGTATTATCCTCGTCACTTTTTTTGCCTTTGTTTTGGGCAAATGAAGAGGTAAACAGAATTAAGCTAATAAGAAGCGTAAGTGTTTTTTCCAATTTCACTGCGGGATTAGGTATTGATTCACATGTAAAACTGGTCTAAAGTACGTATTTTCTACTAAATACTTATACGCCTGTTTTATTTCACCCACTTTTGGTTCGAGATCATCAAAGCTTCTTGCACTGTGATTCGCTCACCATTGTTGTAAGCAACTACAAACGGACCAGGAAAAGTGTAGTTAGATTTAATTTCTTCACGTCCATCGCGAGCTTGTTTGTAAGCTAAGAAGTCACCAGTCGTGTATTTCATCCAACCTTCGTGATTTTCAACAATATAGCTGTTGCTGTAGTTGTATTTTTCTTGAAAATAAGCTTGCTGAACGTTGTTGTGACCAGCTAAAATTTGCACACGGTAATTGATGCCTGTGTTAGGATCAGGAACTGTAGTTATCTTTTTGCCATCAGGTAAGTCTGTTTTACGCACCTTAGGTTTTTCTTGCTCTTCTTCAACTGGAGCAGTTTCTTCACTCACATCAGCTGTTAAAGTTTCTGTTTCTTCAACAACTTCTGGTTCAGGATTTTCTTCGTTTTCAATGGCAACTTCAGTATCTACTGCAAATTCTTGAGGTTCAACTTCGGTTACATCCGTTTCTGTTTCAACATAAGGATCTTCTTCGCTTTCAGTAGATTCTTCGTTGGTATCAGTTGTTGTATTTTCAGCAATCATTGGCGTTTCGTCTTCACCACCAAATGTTACAGGTTCTTTTAGTGTTTGTCCATCATGAATGTAAGCAAACTCACCAGTAATATCTTGAGTAGAGGCAGAAACACCAGTCATGTCTACTTCGTAACTCAATGTCAATTCTTTGGCTTCTGGTAAATTCATCCAAACAAATTTCACTTTGTTATTTACCGTTGAGAAAATAGCATCTTGATCTGCTAGATTTTTTACAGAAGCTCCTTCAGGAACATATTCTTGAATTTTAGCAAAACCACTTACATGCTCTTTGTGAAGCAATACATCAACTTTGTATTTATTGTTGCCCAAATCAGTTACCGAACGGTGAGCAAATACAATTGGATCAGGAATAACTTCTTCTTGTAAATCAGAATCGCCAACTTTTAAGATATCTGCAGGAATGTAGAAACTTTTACGCTCGTTTTCTTCTAGGTAAGAGAATGTTCCACCCAACTCAACTTCGGTGATGTACTCGTCAGTTACGGTTAATTTGTATTTGATGGTAAACTCTTCATCTTCAGGAAGAGCCATCCAAATCCATTTCATTTTTTGCTCAGCAAAAGTGAAAGTAGCACCTGCCGTTTCTATTGCTTCTACCTGAACACCAAGAGGAAAAGCATGTTGTAATTTGGCAAAACCCGTAACGTCTTTCTTGTTGATTGTAATGGATACCTCACAATTTCCTTGAACTGGAATTCGATCAGGAGAACTTTGTGTGATGTTTAAATCACCGGACATAACCGTTGATAAGCCTAAGAATAGAACGAAGTTAAGGGGGATAAGTAAAAACTTAAGCATAAGCCAAATTGGTGTTTCTAGATGATTTAAAACAAAACTACCTGTGAACGGGGTTGACTTTAACTTAAGAGAGGCTATTCTACTAACATACCGTTGTTAATTACGATGTGGATAAGCTTGTTTATAGGTTGTTGATAACCTATTTAATGTGTTGGAAATCAGCAAAAGGGATTTTTGAGTTTAAACAAATGTTTATTGTTTATATCCTTACTATATTATGATATAATCCTAAAAATTAGGAGTGAGTAAATAACGACTGTAGAAATCGTCTATTTCTTTGATGGCGTCTTCAGCAGTATCCACCAATTTGAAGATCAATAAATCATCTTTACCGATGTTCTCTTCTTTTAGCAACATGGTTTTTTCTAACCAATCAATCAAACCACCCCAAAATTCTGTTCCAACCAACACAATGGGAAACTTCCCAATTTTGTGAGTTTGAATAAGGGTGAGTGCTTCAAAGAGTTCGTCTAAAGTGCCAAATCCACCGGGTAAAACAATAAACCCTTGAGAGTATTTCACAAACATCAGTTTGCGAATGAAGAAGTAATCAAACTCAATGAGTTTATCTTTATCGATGTAAGGATTGTGATGTTGCTCAAACGGCAAATCAATATTTAAACCAACCGATTTTCCTTTTCCTTTTGCGGCACCTTTGTTGGCAGCTTCCATAATTCCGGGTCCACCACCAGTAATAACACCGTATCAACTTTGAGT
>CAJWSQ010000218.1 GCA_913045895.1 uncultured Flavobacteriales bacterium
GAATTTACGCTCCTGATAAAATTGCGGCAACAAATGCGATGCTCGTTCGATTGGCCCGGCAACCAATTGCGGAAAGAAAGCTACAAACGCAAAAAAGGCTACTGGTTCTTTAGCAGGCTTCAGTTGTCCACGATATATATCTATCGAGTAACTCAACGTTTGGAAAGTGTAAAAACTAATACCAACGGGTAATATAATTTGCAAAGTGGGTTGATTCAGTTGTAATCCAAACCAGGAGAATGATTCAATGAAACTGTCAACAAAAAAGTGGAAGTATTTGAAAAAAGCCAGCATACCCAGATTAACAGCCAAACTAACTGACAACCATCTTTTTCTATACTTACCAACTGAATTATAAATCCTCTTGCCAACAAGAAAATCGACCAAAGAACTCGCGAAAATGAGAATTAAGAACCGCCAATCCCACCAACCGTAGAAAATATAACTCGCTACTAAAACAAAAGCATTTTGCCACTTGATTTTATTTCTAAAAACAAACCAATAAATAGCAAATACTATCGGGAGGAATAAAGCAAATGAAAGCGAGTTAAACAGCATCGGTACAGTTTCCGCTGCAAGGTATAATTCCTATGGAGTAGATACAACATCAAAAATGGCACTTACCGAATTCCCCTTTGTATTCAATACAGTTAATGTGTGCTCACCTGGTTTCAGTTGTACTTTTAATTGATGAAAATGTTGTGTTGTTCCCATAAACTGATCATCAACATGCCAATACAAAATTTCATCCTCCAACTTAGATGAAGCCTCTAGCACCATAGATGTTTGCTTTTCATCAAAATCTACAGGCAAAGTAATTTTACTGGTATGCTTTGGATAGATAATAGCCAATTCCTTCTCAAAAACTCGTTCAGCGCAGCCCTGATTCCATTCAGGCAAGGAATGATATTCGGGATGTTTTTTCTTAAAATACCATTCCATTACAGGTGGTAATGAGAACCACTTTTTAGGAGTTATACCACTTCCAGATTCACATGATAAGTTAGCTCTCAAATTCGTTTTGTTATCAATCCAAACAGTGTTACATCGATCGCAAACACTGGTTTTAGAAGATGCCTCAGGAAGCAATTCCAAAACTGTATCTGCACAATTAGGTGAAACCAACATCCCACTTCGCGAACACAGAGCTGTTTGCTGCAAACTGTAAACGGGTTCTTCAAACCAGGGCGAGGCTGGTAACTTCTGAAAAATATCAAACAACAAAGGAGCTGCTGCATCAATACCTGTAATCCCTGGACGGCCTTCACCAGAAGCATTCCCAACCCAAACACCAACTACATATCCCGATGAAAACCCAACAGCCCAAGCATCTCTAAAACCAAAGCTAGTTCCCGTTTTCCATGCTATTGGTTTTCCAGAATTAAAATAATCCCACATCTGTAATTCTTCGGGGCGGGCAACTTCCAATAAAGCTTGCATAGTAGCCCAAGAAGCTCCGGCTGTAACTGGGGCAGTTTCAGTTTTAGAACTGTCTGTTTGTAGATAACTTAATGCGGGTATTGATTCTACAGAATCAGGCAAGGCAACTTTCAAAGCCATCTTTCTATAATTAGAAACCAAATCCCAAAGTGTTACTTCAGCTCCTCCTAAAATCAAAGTCAAACCATAAACATCTGCAGATCTATTGATGGTTGTAAAATCCCAGTCTTGTAGATCTAAATAAAACTTCTCCAATCCGTAATCTCTCAACAATCGAACAATTGGAACATTCAACGATCTAGCTAATGCTCTACTTGCAGGCAGTGCTCCTTCATATCCCAAATTGTAATTCTGAGGAACAAATCCATCGTATTCAGTTGGAATATCTGCAACCAATGTTTGTGGTGTAATAACGGAACCATCTAACGCATGAGCAAACAGAAATGGCTTAAGTATACTCCCCGAACTTCTGGGTGTAAAAATCATATCGTTATATGATTCTGCAGATTCGTTGGATGTGAGATAATTCCCCTGATAACTCATCACTTTACCAGAATGTAAATCAGCAACCAAAACAGCCATATTTTGAATGTGATTGCCACTTAATCGCTGGTGATGACGACCTATAGTTTGAGAGACCTCATCTTGTAATGACTGATTAATGCTTGTTTGAATAATTTCTTGCTGATGTCCGTGCTTTTCAGCTGTAGTCATTAAATGCGTTGCTTGCTGTGGGATGGAATACGGTTTATCAGGTATTGTTTCGATAAGTGATAAATCAAATTCTAACTCTGAGATGACACCTCGATCTAGCAACAGCTTCAATAGGCGATCACGTTTTTCTTTTAGCTCTATTCTATTTTTTCCGGGATGAATTAAACCTGGAGCATTGGGTAAAACTGCAATTGTAGCTGCTTCGGCCCACGATAATAAATGGGCATTTTTATTGAAATATCGCCATGAAGCGGCCTCTAAACCAACAACATTTCCTCCAAATGGAGCGTGGGAAACATACAGGTTTAATATTTCCTCTTTAGAGCGAATAACCTCTAACTGAACTGCCCGAAATACTTCTAAGATTTTCTCGGTGAATGTTCGTGATGGATTTTGACGATTCAAGCGAATAACCTGCATGGTAATGGTACTTCCACCACTCACCACCTTTCCCGATTTCAAGTTCTGAAAGAGCGCACGACCAAAAGACTCTAGCCGAACACCTGGATGGTAATAAAACCACCTGTCTTCGAAGTTAAGAATACACGTTTTTACTTTTTGAGGGATGGAGTCTGACTTAGGAAAACGCCACTGTTGATCGCTGGCTATTTTGCCCGAAAGCAACCTTCCATCCTGGTCATATAAAATGGTGCTGTATCCTACATCAAACCATTTATCTGGTAAAAGATAAAACCAAAATGCAGTAAAAAAGATGCCACATAAAAGTGACATCCAAATTCGTTTTTTACGGAATCTAATCATCCTTATTCCGTTGGTATTTTATTCAAGTTGGCTATTATCACTTTACAACAATCCACATTCCACCTTTCTTGGCCTGAATGGTTTCATCATACATTGCCTCGCAATAAATAGCTGGTAAATAATACTTACCTGAATAGGTTGCGTTAACCTGAATATCAAACACTTTTGATTGATTTCGAGGTAAATCGAAATACGTATAAACGCGATCATCTCGAATATCTTGATATTCAATTCCAGTTTGAGTTGATCCTCCTGCTAATCTCGAATTAATGATTTCCCATCCACTAGGAACAAGCTGAGATAATGCCAACTCATGCAAGTCGCCTCTAGCCCCATGATTACTCACTTTTACGCGAACAATAAAGTCCGTTCCTTGAGCAATTGGAGTTGGTAAAAAGGTGTTATTATCCATATCCATGTAGGTAACCTCCATCGATAAAACACCTTCAGTTCTGGAGTCACTTTTATCTTCTAATGGAATTCCACTTTCAGCAATTTGAACATAGATAACACCGTTACTCGTATTCTTGATTTTGGCAGTTTCACCAGACTTGATCACCTCTGGTTCGAGTTGATGAATTTGAACTGGAACTTCGGTATTTACTTTCTCAGAAATTCCTGGAGCAGTAACGCTGTATGTCATAGTAGAAGCAATTCCATCGTTGCTTAAGAACTTGCTCATCGATAACAATACATAAGCCGTAGTTTGCGTACTCCACCATCTTCTATCGTTCAATCGCTCAACAATGTCTTTCGACAACTTCATGCCATCATTTCGGTTATCCATTAAGGTCATCACTTCAAGGATCATAGCCATATCACGCAATCCAGAACCATAAGTGTAGTACAACTCTGTATAAGGTTCCACATGATAAGACTTGCCTTCTATCAATTGTTTGGCCGCTTTTTGTTGACCAATCAAGAAGTAGGCAGCAGCCAATCTCCAAGCAGCATTTGGCTGAATATTTGGCAATTCACGCATTCTATTCATCGAGCCAACTTCTGGTTGACCTGCCAATGCCAAAGTATACAAGCGATAGGCTTGCATCAATTGATCTGAAGATGATTTAGACACATAACTCATACCCCAATTCCGAGCTACTTCTTGTTGGTATTTCACCCAAGATTTTTTCATTCCAATTGGAAGAGCATATCCTTTTTTCTCTGCTTCAAGAATGAAATGACCTGCATAATTAGATCCCCATTCACTTGCATCTGGTTGGCCGGGCCAATAAGCAAATCCACCTGTAGCCGTTTGGAAATGAATCAAACGATTGATGCCTTGCTGCACGTTGTTTTGAATTTGAGATTGTTGAGCTTCATCAACATCAGTAAGGGTACTCAAAAACAACTGAGGGAATACTGAAGATGTTGTTTGCTCTACGCATCCATGGGGATATTGAATCAAATATCTCAAACGATCTTCCAACCCAAGTGAAGGCAATCGACTGACCTCAATGGCAGCATTTTGGGTGCCTGCAATACCAAAGGCTTCCAAATTATACGTCCATTCGGCACCTGGTTGAAGAACTGTATCTTTTACATGTGTAATTACAGGGTTTGGAGCTCGAACATCAATTTCAATTTCGTGATACGATTTCTCACCTGCTCCACTTGCTTCAACACGAACATTTACGATTCCAGTTTTGCCTTCCGTTTTCAATTTAAAACGAACCAATTCATCACCAACCTTATCAAATGTTACAGTTTGTTTAGCTGGTGAATCAAGTGAAGCAGGACCTGAGACCGTTACTTTAACATCAGCTATTTTCACGTGATCTTCCATCGCAAAAACGCTAACAGGCAAATCAATTTCTTCGTGAGGTGATAATACTCTTGGTAATGTAGCCAACACCATCAACGGCTTGCGAACAGGAATGGCTTTTTCAGCATTTCCATAAGCCGCATCTTTACCAGCAACAACCATCACACGAACTGATCCTACGTAATTTGGAACATCAATTTCATGCGTATTTTCATCACCACCATCCAATTGGAATGGACCAACAAAACGCACCATTGGCTCAAAGCGATTTGCTTTTCGATCTTCACCCGGATTCACTTCACCATCACCACCAATGGCTAGCATCTTGTCGAGTTCGCCACCATAAGCGCCAATCACATGATCATACATATCCCAGGTAGAAACACCCAATGCCTCACGAGCATAGAAATGGTACCAAGGGTTTGGAGTTTTGAATCGAGTTAGATCTAACAAACCTTCATCAACGATGGCCAACGTATAGGTCATTGGCTTGTCGTTTTCTT
>CAJWSQ010000219.1 GCA_913045895.1 uncultured Flavobacteriales bacterium
AGCTCCTGCTAAAACCGTTGAGGTTGTTAAACCGTCTAACACGGCTTTTGCAGCTGTTAATGGCGAGCAAAGAGTTCGTGGTTTTCATGTAATTGCTGGATGTTTTGGTGAAGAACTGAACGCCATAAAGTTGATTCAACGCTTAGGATTGAAAAATCAAAAAGCCTTTGTGCTTGATAAACACAAAGGCTTATATAGAGTGAGCTTAGGCGCATACGACTCTCGTGAAGATGCTGAAGCAGCATTAGCTAAGGTTCGTGAAAACACATCACCTTCTGCCTGGTTGCTTCAGAAATAAACAGGACATTTTTTCATCTCTAGTCTACGCCTATTTTCAGATCTCCATAGCTCAGTCTAACTCTCACTTCGGTGTGTCCACCATTATGAGCTCCGCGTACAGTTTCAGAGAAATCTCCTTTCTCTTTTTTCCAATATCCGGATGGAATACTAATATCTCCAAACGATGCATAAGCATCTAAATCAATAGAAACACCAGATTTAAAAGTTAACTCCACATCGCTAAAAGAGGCTTCAACATCAATACCTTTAAAGTCATTTTCAATGGAGTTTATTTCGATATCTCCGTAAGATGTTGTCATTTCTGCTTTTTGAGTTAACCAGTCTAATTCAATATCCGTGAATTTACTTTTTGAGATTATTTCTGCAACTGCATCAATATCGATATTATCATAAGCAGACTTCAGCTCTATTCTGCCCACAGATTGAATATCTAGCGTACTATATTGTGAATCGATAATCAGGTGTTTTACTTCACCCAACTCAAAGCTTTTACTGTATCTCACATAAGCATCTATGTAAGGCGATTTCTCGATTTTAGCTTTACTGAATTCTAGATGTAATTTGTTTTCAGCGTTTCTCAATTCATTGGCTTCAAGCTTACCATATTTCACAGTGAAATCGGTTTTACCGTTAATTGAATTGATGAACACATCGCCAAATTGCTCATCTACTACTAAACTTGCTCCTTCAGGCAAACTAACTTGCCAATTGATGTCTAGCTTGTTGAAATTCCCACTGAAATCTTTGGTAATTGCTTCAACTTTTTTGGCGTTTCCAGAAATATCAAATTGAATTTCATCCAACTTATCTTGGCCTTTTCTATCGTTTTTGGTTTCAATAGAAACTTGAATGGTGATGCTTACTTTATTGCTCTTGTTGGTTGTTAAGTGCATATCTCCATACTTACCACTTAACACCAATTGAACATCTGGGTTCACCACAAATTCTTTGCTGATTGTTTTCTCATACAGATTATCACTTTTGGCCAATGCCGGAAACGACATCCACACAAAAAGCAAGAACATACTAAGTATTTGAAATTGATTTTTTGCTTTCATCATTATGCTTTTAACTGTTGTATTCAACAGGGTTTTTCTTCATCTGACTGTAAATAAACATCTGTTCTAAGATTTCTAATCGCATGCGATAATTGTCAATCATCGCTTTAATCACACGATCATTATTGGCATTTTCAGCAAGCGCTTTTTCAAGTGCCTTATATGCTTCTTCCAATTGATTTAACTCATCTAAAAATCCAGCTAAATCAGGATTTTGTTGAGCTATCTGAACAGCTTCAATTCGTTTGTCGTTCAACTGACGTTGAAAGTGTAACTCCATTTCTTCTAATTGAGGCGACACTTGGCCTAATTGGGCGGTTTGCACAGTAGCGCTACTGCTATAAACGCTAGTTTGAAAAAACCCCGCCAGGGAAATCACAACAGCAATAAACGCCACTGCCGCAGCTACGCCCGTATACATCTTTGGTTGAGTTTGATTTGTCTTCGATTCAATTTTATTCAAAAATCGAGCCTCATGACCTTCAGGCAAATCTGCTTGTGGCAATTGATAATGCTGAAACCGATTTTTCAATTTATCTGTCATAACCCACCTCCGTTAATTTTTCTCTCAGTTTAAGTTTAGCACGCGTGTATTGCGATCGAGATGTTGATGCCGAAATCTGCAGAATTTCAGCAATTTCTTCATGATCGTATCCCTCAAGCAGGTAGAGTGATAATATCACTCGGTAACCATCAGGAAGCAGTTTGATACTTTCATAAACCGTATCTAAATCCGCTTCCTCTTCCCATTCATCATCAGCAGGTATCTCTCCTGAAATAGACTCCCAAACCAACGATTTCAATCGCAAATGATCAATAGCCTTGCGCACAGCTATTTGTTTGATCCATGAACCAAAAGCTTCAGGGGCTCCCAGTTTTTCCATTTGTTGAAAGGCCGTTAAAAAAGCTTCCTGCATTAACTCTTCAGCATCCATGGTGTTAGTCACCAACTGACTCACCGTGGCAAATACCATACTTCCGTATAAGCGATACACTTCCATTTGCGCGTGCTCATCGTGGTTGATGCATCGTTCAAATAAGGCTGTATGTATATGTTTTTGAGTAGAGTTCAACTTTTAGTATTTCAGCCGATCAACTGCCAAGGCAATTGAATCTTAAACCAAACTACACTAAAAGACGAGACTAAAAATTGGAGTGCTGCACGAAGGCTATTTTTTTTGACTTGAAGTGTCAAATTTTTCTGCTAAGAAGCCAATAACGTGATGATTAAATTCGCGTGCACGCTCGATATTACAAACGTGTCCACACTTTTCAATGACTTGAATCGCCACATCTGTATACTTGCGAGCAAATTCTCTAGCAGGTTTTAAAAACACATGATCTTCAGCTCCCATTACAATTAGATAAGGCACATCTAATTTTTGAGTGAACATGCGTTTCAGGTTTTTATTGATGTCTTTGGTGATACGCAACCAATTCAGAAATTCGTTTTGAGAAATCTTTTGCGCCTCACGCATAAAAACGGAACGCGAATCTTTGTGATTGGCTTTGGGCAAAATGATGTGCGCCAAAATACTGTAGAGGATGTGAAAAGGTAAAACCCTTGCCAATGCAATTCCCGATTTCAATAAGACATTCAATTTGAAATCAATCTTGAAAATGCCACCAACTAAAACAACTGACCGAACGGCTTGAGGACGCATTTCTTCAATAGCACGCACAAATACAGATCCGAGTGAAACACCCATAAAATGGCATTTCTCAATCTTTAAATGTTCTAAAAGGCGTAATACATCTTCTGCAATGGAATGAATGGAATATTCCAGGTTTTGAATAAATCCTTTGAGTTTAGATTTACCATGATCTCTTAAATCAACTACCAACAAATTGAAGTGCTCTTTAAACGAATCAATTTGTTTGTACCAAGTACGCGTACTGCCACCAGCACCGTGAATCATCACCATCCATTCATTGCTTGGATGCGATTCATAACATTCGTAATTGAGTAAAAAATTCATGCCCCTATCTCCACGACCAAAGTAACCATTCCTTTAATGGAATAAGCACAATATGAGCAACAAAACGTCATTTATACAACTTGGTTACTCAAAGTTGCCAATTAGTTATTTCTTTGAGTTATGAAACCCACTCATTTGTTAATCGTATTACTTACTTTCTTCCAGTTTCAATCGTGTACTTCAACATTTTTGAAACCACAAAGGACTTGTTACAAAGAGCTGAAAAAATTCGCAGATGACCACTGGCAGTACAGTAACAACGATAGTCTAATAAAATGGAGTCAATACCTTGACTCTGCAGCTTTTGGCACAGACCCTGTCATGTACTGCACCCAAGGATTGAGCAAAAACCAAATTATTAAACTTTTTGGAGAACCCCATTACATTGACCAAAACTCCAGTGGAACTTTGTTCTATTATTTCACTACCAAAGTTTGTTATCCTTTTAAATCAACAAACTATTGCTCCTTCTATGTTTTTAAATTCTACAAATTTTCAGAATCCTGCAAGTCATTTAGTGCAGGTGGTCTTTCTAGAGAAAGTTAAATTATTCCAACAAAAAAATCCCGCTTCGTACGAGGCGGGATTTTCAATATCAATATGCTAAAACCTATCTTATAGGTAGTGCTTCAATAAGTTAGAGTTTGCCTTTTTGCGTAAGCTTCTCAATGCTTTTTCGCGGATTTGGCGAATACGCTCACGAGTTAAACCTAAGCTGTTTGCAATCTCTTCTAATGTCATTGGTGTTTCACCATTTAAACCGAAAGACAAACGAACAACATCTGCTTCACGAGGTTTCAGAGAAACCAATACACGCTCAATATCACGACAAAGTGACTCGCGCATTAAATCATCAGATGGGTTGCTTGAATTTTCGTTTGACAATACGTTCAACAAGCTGTTTTCTTCACCTTCAATTAAAGGAGCATCAACAGATACTTGTTTTTGAGCGTACGTAAATAAGTCAGCTACGTTTTCGCTTGAAGATTCTAATAACTCAGCAATTTCAGTATTAGAAGGAGCACGTTCATGCTCTTGCTCCAAACGTGCAAATGCGTTAGCAATTTTTTGGATAGCACTTACTTTGTTCAAAGGAAGACGAACTACACGAGAGTTCTCTGCAATGGCTTGCATAATGCTTTGGCGAATCCACCATACAGCATACGAGATAAATTTAAACCCTTTTGTTTCGTCAAATCTTTTAGCAGCTGTAATCAAACCGATGTTTCCTTCAGCAATCAAATCTTCTAAAGTCAAACCATGTTTGCAAGCATGGTCGTAGAAGAATGGTTGAAGCGTAATAGTATAACCTCGCTTATTAGTAGATGATGTGTTACCTCTAATGTGATATGGAGACAGCCCATCGTCGCCTACTATTGGAGAAATGACTCTTTTGGTACGCAAATTGACTACCTGTCTTCGTTGATTGACTACACAAGACTCTAGTGCCTTAATCATTTTACGCTCTAGGTAGCCAGATTTAGCAATATTTCCTTGAGCAGACTCTACTGTTGACCTTCTTCCTGCAATAGAAGTCATAAAGTACTCATCTGGTTGCATGCCTTTTGAGTAATTCCCTCTAACAAAGCCACGATGTTTTGGGTCAAGACTGCCTTTTGGGTAGTGTGGTAAGACTCTTCTTGGTTGAACACCTGATGTTACTCTCAGTCCTGCCAGCCTAACTAAGCCGAAAGCACCGGCCATTTGTTGAATGTTCATCGGTTTACCTCTGGCTTTCGACCTAACAGCAATCTGCATGGCGTTTCCGCTACCTTGGTGGTCTTCTATTCTATTCAGCATCTTTTTCTCA
>CAJWSQ010000220.1 GCA_913045895.1 uncultured Flavobacteriales bacterium
AATTCAGATACCTTATTGAATCCTAAAGATTTAGCAGAAGCTTCTGTTTTTGCAACTTCATTTCTATACCAGCTAGCATTTTTGTAAGCAGCATAAAATTTTCCGTATTGTCCAGTGAAGTCTTCATGATGCATGTGAAGCCAATCGTACAATAACAATTTACCTTCTATTACTTCCTTGTCGTAAATTTCATCATATGGAATCTCAGCGTAAGTGAGAACAAGGGTTACAGCATCATCCCAAGGTTGTTTACCATCAGGAGTGTAAACTGCAATTTTTGGAGGTTTTTCCAATTTCATAACCTCCATGTTTACTTCTGGGTTACTTATTTGAACCCGTATAGCTTGTGCTTGAGCATCAGCTATTATTTCATAGGTTACACCACGAATGACGCATTCTTTTTCAATCCCATCGTAAGCTTTCATCAGGAAACTTCCTCCACGATAATTCAACAGCCATTCAACCTCTACATCTTGATTTAAAACCCAATAAGCAATGCCGTATGCTTTTAGATGATTGGCTTGTTTGCCTTCATCCATTGGGATAAGTATGTGGGTTGCGAAAGAGTGTATTCCTCCTAGAAGAAAAAGAAATGTAATAAGAATGTGTTTAGAAAGGAGCTTCGTCATCATCGGGTGCTTCATCCATTTTACTTTTCCTAACGATATGGCTATTAAAATCTTGCCCCATCGGTAGACTTTCGAATGCGGTAAATTCCTCATCCAAATCAAGATTGGTAAATTTAGCCAATCTATTGATGAATTTCAATTTCACATTTTCCAATGCACCATTACGGTGTTTAGCAATGATGATTTCACCAGTTCCTTGAGTTGGATTACCATCAGCATCTTCTGTGATGTTGTAATATTCAGGACGATAGATAAACATTACCATATCGGCATCCTGCTCAATCGCACCAGACTCACGTAGATCGGAAAGCTGTGGCCTTTTATCTCCACCACGTGTTTCCACAGCACGACTTAACTGAGAAAGTGCAATTACAGGAACGTGAAGTTCTTTGGCGATACTCTTGATTGAGCGAGAGATGGTTGAGATTTCTTGCTCACGGTTACCACCTTTGTTATCACCACCAGCAGTCATCAATTGAAGGTAGTCGATGATGACCATCTGAATATCGTGTTGAGCTTTTAGTCTTCTACATTTTGCACGCAATTCAAAAACTGAAAGAGCAGGAGTATCATCAATGAAAATTGGAGCATTAGATAACGCACCAACTTTAGCATTTAATTGTTCCCACTCGTGGTTGGCTAAGTTCCCTTTTTTCAGTTTCTCAGCATCGAGTTCTGTTTCAGCAGCAATCAAACGATTTACCAACTGAATAGAAGACATCTCCAGTGAAAATACAGCAACAGGAATTTTGAATTCAACAGCTGAGTTTCTCGTTAATGAAAGTACAAAAGCTGTTTTCCCCATACCTGGACGTGCAGCCAATACAATCATATCTGAAGGTTGAAAACCACTGGTTACCTTATCTAGATTGGTGAACCCAGTTGGAATACCACTAACGCCATCATCTTTCTTACTGAGCTCTTCAACTTGTTTAATTGCTTGAGCAACCAAACCAGACATACTGTCGAAACTCTTACGCAAGTTACCCTCAGCAACTTTAAAGAGATTACTCTCAGCTTTATCTAGTAAATCAAAAACATCGGTAGTTTCATCGTATGCATCTTTGATAGTTTCAGATGAAATACGAATCAATTCACGCTGGATGTATTTCTGAGAAATGATACGAGCGTGGAATTCAACATTGGCAGCCGATGCAACACGATTAGTAAGTTGAGAGATGAAATATGGTCCGCCTACAACATCTAGTTCTCCACTTTTTCGAAGTTCTTCAGTTACTGTGAGAATATCGATGGGTTGAGATTTTCCGAAAAGCTCTTTAATGGCGCCATAAATTTTCTGGTGAGCTTCTTTGTAGAAACTTTCTGGTTGAAGAATATCGATGACATCATTTACTGCCTCACGTTCTAACATTAATGCACCCAAAACAGCCTCTTCCAAGTCAACAGCTTGTGGAGGGACTTTCCCTAATTCAAATGAATTTTGAGCTTGATTGGGCGTATTAATACGCTTGCGTATGGTGTCAGATATTTTTTCAGCCATGCTATTTTAGCCTTTCTTCAAAGGTATTGTTACCTACACGCTACCTACTAAAATAGGAACGTAAATGATGAACATTTTATTCAATGCAGTTATCAACAAATGTTGATAAAGAGGTGAGAAAAGAAGGGAAGAAAAACCCGTAGGTTAATCTTCCAATACTACGCCCATTGAGCAGAATTTATTGATACGTTCTTCAACGCGCGTATCATTATCAAGCTCAGATAGGGTTTCAATTTGTTTGATGAGTTCTTTGCGAACTCGCTTATATGTTTCTTCACGATTTGAGTGTGCTCCACCAGCTGGCTCTTTAATCACACCATCAATCAAACCGTTTTTAAGCATGTCTTTTGCAGTCAATTTCAATGCCGAAGCAGCTTGCTCTTTGTAATCCCATGTTCTCCAAAGAATAGCAGAACAGTTTTCAGGAGAAATTACAGAGTACCAAGAATTCTCAAGCATTAAAACACGATCTCCAATACCAATTCCTAAGGCACCACCAGAAGCTCCTTCACCAATAATCACACAGATTACAGGAACTTTCAATAAGGTCATTTCATACAGGTTTTTAGCAATAGCTTCACCTTGACCTCTTTCTTCAGCTTCTAAACCAGGATATGCTCCAGGAGTGTCAATTAATGTTACAATTGGCTTATTGAATTTCTCAGCCAATTTCATCAATCGCAATGCTTTTCTATAACCTTCAGGGTTGGCCATACCGAAGTTACGGTATTGACGCATTTTGGTATTGATCCCTTTTTGATGACCTATAAACATGACTGTTTGTCCGTTGAAAGTTCCAAATCCACCAACGATGGCTTTGTCATCTTTTACGTTACGATCACCGTGTAGCTCAATAAAATCGCCTTCGGTTAAAGCATTGATATAATCTAATGTATATGGTCTTTCCGGATGACGCGATACCATAACGCGTTGCCACGGAGTTAAACCATTATAGATTTCTTTTTTGGTATCGGTAAGTTTTTTCTTGAGCTCATCAATAGTTGATGATGCATCTACCTTACTTTTTTCAGCAATTTCTTCCGCTTTACTTAACTGTTCTTCCAACTCAGCTATTGGCTGTTCAAAGTCGAGGTATGTTGGCATAATCTCAAATTTTAAATTCGTTAATCGAAGGTAAAAATTATCCTTAACCGCAGACTATAGTCTTTGGTCAAGCTTTTTAACCATATTGTTTTTCCACGAGGTAAAATCACCATTAATTATATGTTCACGAGCTTCGGTAACTAACCATAAATAAAAGCCCAAGTTGTGAACAGAAGCGATTTGTGCACCTAGCATTTCGTTGGTGTGGATGAGATGGCGCAGGTATGCTTTATTATATTGACGATCTACAAATGTTTTTCCGTTAGGATCGAGTGGCGAGAAATCGGCTTCCCATTTTTTATTCTTGATGTTGATAACACCTTCAGAAGTGTAAATCAAACCATGACGTGCATTTCTAGTTGGCATCACACAATCAAACATGTCAATACCCAAAGCGATACTTTCAAGGATATTGCTTGGTGTGCCAACTCCCATTAAATAACGCGGCTTGTCTTTTGGTAAAATGCGACAAACCAAATCTGTCATGGCATACATATCTTCATGCGGCTCACCAACGCTTAATCCGCCAATGGCATTTCCATCGCGATTTTGATTGGCGATAAACTCGGCACTTTTCTCGCGTAAGTCAGGATAAACACTTCCCTGTACAATAGGGAATAACGTTTGACTGTATCCGTAATGTGGTTCCGTTTCGTCAAATCGTTTGATGCATCTTTCCAGCCATCTGTGGGTCATTCCCATAGATTCTTTGGCGTATTGATATTCGCAAGGATAAGGTGTGCACTCATCAAAAGCCATAATAATATCAGCGCCAATTTTACGCTGAATATCCATCACCCCTTCAGGAGTGAATAAATGTTTAGATCCATCAATATGAGACTTAAACAGGGCTCCTTCTTCAGTGATGTTTCTTTGGCCAGAAAGTGAATACACTTGGTAACCACCGCTATCAGTTAATATCGGACCATCCCAGCCATTGAATTTATGCAACCCACCAGCCTGTTGAAGAATGTCTAAACCCGGACGTAAGTACAAATGATACGTGTTTCCGAGTATGATTTTAGCCTCAATTTCTTCTTTCAACTCTCGTTGATGCACTCCTTTCACAGTTGCAGCGGTACCTACAGGCATGAAAATTGGTGTTTCGATTGTTCCGTGATCAGTAGTAATAATAAGATTTGCTTTTTGCTTAGCAATTTGTTTCATAATATCTTTTAATGGAGAATGCGAAAACCATGAAGCGGTAAGCGAACGATATGCCGAATCATCATCAGCCAGCTCTTTAATTACCTTCATGTCAGTACGCGCATGAGAAAGCATATCTACAAAATTATAAACAATCACATTCAATTCATTATGCTTCATATTTGGGATTTGATTTACAGCTTTTCTTCCCGCATCAATATTAGTGATTTTAGTATAGGAATGTTTACTACTTCCTTTGCCTAACCTTTGTAAATTATCGGCTAAAAATTCTGCTTCAAACATATTTTTACCACCTTCATCCTCATCATTCATCCACATATTAGGGAAACGTTTTTGAATTTCAGAAGGTAACAAACCACAGAAAATAGAATTACGCGAATATTGTGTAGCTGTAGGCAAAATACTAGTATACATTTCATCATTTATAACTTTAAAATCCTCCAAAACTGAAGGCTCAATAATTTTCCATTGATCGTACCTTAAGTTATCAATGACAATAAGATAAGTAGGTTTATTTCCCTCCATCTGTGGTAACACCTTTTTACGCATCAAATGATGTGACATTAAAGGAGCATCTTGTCCTTTAATCCAATCCTTATAATTATTTTTTATGAACCTGAAAAACTGAGTATTTGCCTCTGTTTTCTGCATTGCTAAAATTTGCTCAACACTTTTATCTCCTGACTTATCTAATTCT
>CAJWSQ010000221.1 GCA_913045895.1 uncultured Flavobacteriales bacterium
ATCCAACCAGATGTTTTGGTTTGTAGAAGCGAATATCCACTTTCAGAAGACGTTAAGAAAAAGCTTGCTTTGTTCTGCAACATCAAAAAACATGCAGTAATTGAGTCGTTAGACGCTGAAACAATTTATGATGTTCCGCTTCATATGCAGGAACAAAAGTTAGATCAAGTTGTCTTAAAAAAATTCGGGATGGAAATTGATGAAGATCCTGAATTATTGGTTTGGAAAAAATTCCTTTCTCGTGTTAAACAACCTAAAGACACTGTTAAAATTGGTCTTGTTGGAAAATACGTAGAGTTAAAAGATAGCTACAAGTCTATTGCTGAAGCTTTCATCCACGCAGGAGCTGAAAATGAAGTTGAAGTAAAGTTAGACTGGATTCACTCTGAAACAATTTCTGAAGAAACAGTTGCTGATAAACTAAAAGGCTTACACGCTGTATTGGTTGCTCCAGGCTTTGGTGAACGAGGGATTGAAGGTAAAATTGCTGCTATCAAGTACGTTCGTGAAAATAACATTCCATTCTTAGGAATCTGTTTAGGAATGCAATGTGCCGTAATTGAATACGGAAGAAATGTATTAGGCCTTGAAGATTGCCATTCATCTGAATTCAAACCTGAGGCTAAATCACCGGTCATTGATTTGATGGAAGATCAGAAAAATGTTTCTGACAAAGGTGGCACCATGCGTTTAGGAGCATACAAATGTGATGTAAAACCTGATTCATTGGCTCATCAGATTTACGACAAAGATGCAATCACCGAAAGACACCGTCATCGATTTGAGTTCAATAGTGCTTATAAAGAGCAATATGAAACTTCAGGAATGATTGCAAGCGGTGTTAATCCAGATAGTGAATTGGTAGAAATGGTTGAGATCCCAACTCATCCTTGGTTTATGGGCGTACAATTTCACCCAGAATACAAAAGTACTGTAGCAAATCCGCATCCTTTATTTGTAGCATTCGTTAAAGCTGCACAGGACAACAAAAAATAATCTCTTTAGGACGGCAAGTAGATAAAACTACCTTTGCCGTCCATAAGTTTTCTTAGCATGGATAAAAACGCAATTACCGGACTTCTTCTCATTGGAGCTATATTACTAGGATGGCAACTTTGGATGAGTCCAAACGAACAAGAACTTGAAGCTCAAAAAGCGGCTCAAGATTCAATTGCTTTAGTTCAACAACAAATTTCAGAAGAAGAGCAATCAAAAGCCATTCAAAACAAACAAGCTGAATTAAAATTGGCTGACTCAATTATGAGCATGCCCGATTCTGCTAAGCAGGCTTATTTAGCTGAAGAATATGGCTCCATGGCTCCTTCGATGGTTGGAAATACAACCATTTATGAAATTGAAAATGAGTACATCCATGCAGAAATTAATTCTAAAGGTGGTTACATCCAAAAACTAGAATTAAAAGATTACAAAACTTACGACTCATTACCTGTTGAAGTAATTAATGGCGATTCTACTAAATTCAATTTGAAGATTAACGCTGGAGACAATACTTATAACACAAGTGACTTATACTTTGATGTAGTTAAATCAACAGCTTCTTCAATTGTATTACAAGCCAAAAGCTTGAATAGTAACGAGTACGTTCAAGTAACTTACAACCTTGAACCAGAAAGTCATTTTGTTGATTATGGTTTTCAATCTACACTTAAGAACACCGCCAATTTAGTTGTATTAGATTGGAAAGAAGCAGCTCTCACCAAAGAGAAATCATACACTCAAGAAAAATCTAAATCTACTGGTTATTACAAGTATTTTGATGAAAATCCTGACTACTTAAGTGAGCGTAGTAGTGACGATGTTGAACTGGAGAAAAAAACGCAGTGGGTCTCTTTTAAACAACAATTCTTTGCTGTTTCTTTAATCAGCAATGATGGTTTCAACGCTGGGTCAAAATACGCTATTACAAGTCCAGACAGCAAACATGGCCCATATACAAAGTCAGTTGAGGCAAGTTTAAATACGCCCTTAAATAATGGCTCAACTAACCTTAGAATTTATGCTGGCCCACTAAAATTCAACTTGGTTAAAACCTTTGATCTTGGACTAGAAAAACAAATTGATTTAGGTTGGGGATTCTTTAGATGGATCAGTAGATTCTTAATTATTCCTGTTTTCGATTTATTAGATGGTTGGGGCATGCATTACGGTTTAATCATTTTGATTATGACTGTATTGATTAAGCTTTTACTCTCTCCTATTACATACAAAACGTATTTGAGCTCTGCTAAAATGAAGGCTCTAAAGCCTGAAATTGAAGAGATCAACGAGAAGTACAAAGGCAAAGAGGGTTCTGACATGCAAAAGCAGCAGGACATCATGGCACTGTATTCTAAAACGGGGGTTAATCCACTTGCTGGATGTGTACCGATGTTGATTCAGTTTCCATTCTTGATTGCTATGTTCCGCTTCTTCCCTGCATCAATTGAGTTGAGAGGGCAAAGTTTCTTATGGGCTGATGACTTATCATCATACGATACACTTTTCCAATTACCATTTGAGATTCCTTTCTATGGAGATCATGTGAGTGGATTTACACTAGCGATGGCTATTTCAACGTTCTTCTATACTAAGAATAACAATTCGCAGATGGCTATGGGATCAACCAATGGTATGCAAGCTCAGCAAATGAAAATCATGACTTACATGATGCCTTTGATGTTATTGGTGTTCTTTAACAGTTATTCTGCTGGTTTGAGTTTGTATTACTTTACAGCAAACATCATTACCATCACTCAGCAATGGGCTGTTAAGAAGTTTATCATTAATGAAGATAAGATTCATCAACAGATTCAAGACAACAAAAACAAACCGAAGAAAAAAGGTAAATTTCAACAACGATTAGAGCAAATGCAACAAATGCAAGAGCAACAAAATCGTCAGACAAGAAGAAAAAAATAAAATATGATCAAGCATTTTGTATTTACTCTAGCTTTAGGAGCTTCACTAATTTCTTGTAAGTCTAAAAAAGAAGTTGCCGATCAACCTCAACAAAATGAAGTTGAATCTACTCAAGATACTTCTGACAATACACCAAGCACGAAAGAAGATCAAAAAGTAAAAGATGCTTATCTAACTGTTGAAACAACACCTTGCTTTGGACAGTGTCCTGTTTATACTTTAACGATATCTAATAACGGAGGAGTTCTTTACAATGGAAAGAACTTTACAAAAGTATCAGGAACACAAACTGGAACATTAACCCCTGAACAGCTGAAGGAACTTAAGTCTCGTGTTGCTCAGCTTGGAGTTAAGGATTTAAAAGAGTCATATGATAATCCTAATGTGACGGACTTACCGAGTACGTATTACACATTCTACGATGGAAGTAAAACCAAAAAAGTAGTAGCTCGCTTTGAAGTTCCAGAAAAGATCAAGCAATTTCAGAAATACATTGATCAACTGATCAACGAGATAAACTGGGAAGAAAACGAAATCCATTAATTGGGTTTCGTTTTTTTTATTCTATCCAATTACCTTTTTGCTTTACTTGATGCGTTGCTATACTAGCTGCCACAGCTGATATAATTGCAGCAAAACCTGCGAATATTGACCCCACATATGGGATTACTAAAACTAAAGCGAAAGGGATCCCCAAAGAAGCAGTAAACGGTGCATTTTTTCGAGCCAATTTTAAACTCGTTTTAGCATTCACCCTTTCCCTTTCTAGGTTATAGTCAAGAAATGAATAACCATAAAAATAGCTGGATACAGCAAATAATAAGAACGGGGTAAAAAGCCCAACTACAGGGATAAATGATATCAGTAGAAGGATAATTGTGAAACCTAATTCTATAAAGAAGTTTCGAATCGCTATTCCTATTCCACGAGTAATATCTCTAATAAATTGATCCCATTTAAAGGGATAGGTCTCTCCAGTTAATATTTCCTCAGTTTTTTCTGATAGATAAGCTAAAAGAGGTGATATCAAGATTAACATGAGATAACCAATTAAGTAGCTAAAAAACAAGAAGAAAAACAGCTTAACAATTAACCACACTGTAATCTGAATGAGGTCAACTACGTAACCTGCCCCTTCAAATTCCCAGTCATTCCAATGGAAAAGTTCACGTAGCGAATCAAGAGCTATACCTGACATTTGATTGGATAACCCAAATCCTACTGCAAATAAACCTGCTCCTAGAATTAATGGAATAAAAAAAGACCATCCCATTTTATTTTTGAAAATAAAAGGAATGGCCTTAAAAAATGATTGTAATCCTATAGTGAAAGAATAAGCTGTCTTCATAATTGCAGATGAATATCTACAAATGTAAAGACTACTTGATTATCTGCACTTCTCCTCTAATAGACTTTGTATTGTTATGTACATCTTTATACTTCAATTGATAGATGTATGTTCCTATTGGAGCAGGCTCTCTTCCTTTCCAAATATATGTTCCATCCCAACCGGGTTCATTCTCAGATGATTCAAAAACTAAATCTCCCCATCTATCGAATATTTCCAGCTCATATGAAACAACTCCATCACCCTTGGGTGCAAATACATCATTTATTCCATCGTTGTTTGGAGTGAATGCAGATGGTAAATATACAAGTGTTTTGTAGTCCACATGAACATCCTTAGTAATTGTATCAGTACACAAATACTCGTTTTCTGCTACTAATGTGACTGCAAAATCTCCACTATCAGAGAACAACCTTACTATACTGCTTGATTCTGAAATCAGTGTGTCACTCATATACCACTGGTAAGAACTAGCATAACTCGATAGGTTATTGAACGATACCTGAGCATTGATAATATCTGGATATTTTGGATCATGTTCGAAATCTGCAATTGGAGATCTTCTAACATTCACCATACATGGATATGTCTTAACAAATTCACAACCTAATGCTGTAACCTGTTTCAACTTAATATCCTGACACCCTACGCGATCAAACGTGAAGGAAGTTGTATCCAAAGCACTTGCATTGAATCCATTTCCAAAATCCCAGTAGAAAGCATCTCCTGATCTATCGGTATCATAAGTGAATACAAATGTTCCTGGTTGACAATTTTCTGTT
>CAJWSQ010000222.1 GCA_913045895.1 uncultured Flavobacteriales bacterium
GTCTGACCCAACTCCGGAAGAGAAGCTTTTACGTGCTATCTTTGGTGATAAAGCAGGTGATGTGAAAGATGCTTCATTGAAAGTTCCACCATCTACAAAAGGTGTTGTAATTGACAAAAAGCTTTTTGAACGCGCTGTTAAAGATAGAAAAGCAAGAGCAGAAGAAAAAAATATTTTAGCTAAGCTGGAAGAAGAAGAAAGCAAAGAACTAGCTGCACTTAAGGAAAGATTAATTGAGAAGTTGTATACGGTAGTTAATGGTAAAACTGCTCAAGGAATTACCAACTATTACAATGAAGAGATTATTCCTAAAGGAACGAAGTTCACGCAAAAAATTCTTCAACGAATTGATGATTTTGCTTTTATTGATTACAAAAACTGGACAACTTCAGATGAGTTGAACCAAGTAATCAAAACGATGTTGCATAATCATAACATGAAAGCAACAGAGATTCAAGGACAATATAAGCGTAAAAAATATGCATTGACCGTTGGAGACGAATTGCCAACAGGAATTATGAAGCTGGCAAAAGTTTTCTTAGCGAAGAAACGTAAATTGAAAGTGGGTGATAAGATGGCAGGACGTCATGGTAACAAAGGTATTGTTGCTAAGATTGTTCGTCAAGAAGACATGCCATTTTTAGATGACGGAACTCCGGTTGATATAGTACTTAACCCATTGGGTGTACCTTCTCGTATGAACCTTGGACAGATTTATGAAACTGTTTTAGGTTGGGCAGGAGAAAAGTTAGGAGTGAAGTTTGCAACACCAATTTTTGATGGAGCCAGCTTAGATCAAATCAATGAGTGGACGGATAAAGCAGAAGTGCCAAGGTTAGGTAGAACAGTATTGTACGATGGTGGTACCGGAGAACAATTCGATCAGCCTGCAACAGTTGGTATTATCTATATGCTGAAACTAGGACACATGGTTGAAGATAAGATGCATGCACGTTCAATCGGACCATACTCATTAATTACACAGCAACCATTGGGTGGTAAAGCTCAATTTGGTGGTCAGCGTTTTGGTGAGATGGAAGTTTGGGCATTAGAAGCATATGGTGCTTCCAATGTTCTACAGGAGATATTAACCGTTAAGTCCGATGATGTTCAAGGTAGAGCTAAAGCCTATGAAAATATTGTAAAAGGTAAAAACTTACCTAAACCAGGAATTCCTGAGTCATTCAATGTATTACTGAATGAACTACAAGGGTTAGGATTAAATATAGATTTAGATTAATATTCACAATAGATAAAATAAAAAAATGGCTTTTAGAAAAGACAAAAAATTCAACAGTGATTTTACTAAAATCACAATCAGCTTAGCTTCCCCAGAATCTATATTAGAAAGATCTCATGGAGAGGTTTTGAAGCCTGAAACCATTAATTATAGAACTTATAAGCCAGAAAGAGATGGTTTGTTTTGTGAAAGAATTTTTGGACCAGTTAAAGATTACGAGTGTCATTGTGGAAAATATAAGAGGATTAGGTACAAGGGTATTGTTTGTGACAGATGTGGTGTAGAAGTAACTGAGAAAAAAGTTAGAAGAGAAAGAATGGGTCATATTGCTCTAGTTGTCCCAGTTGCTCATATTTGGTATTTTAGATCTCTTCCTAATAAAATTGGATATCTCTTAGGTCTTCCTACTAAAAAGTTGGATCAAATTATTTATTACGAAAGATATGTAGTTATACAACCAGGAGAAACTAAAAATGCAGAAGGTGAATCACTCAAGAAATTAGACTTCCTTACTGAAGAGGAATATCTAGACATATTGGATGCTTTACCTAAGGAAAATCAGTATTTAGAAGATACTGACCCTAACAAATTCATTGCAAAAATGGGTGCAGAGGGTCTTCATGATTTACTTGGTAGAGAAGATTTAGATGCAAAATCTTATGAGCTTAGACACCAAGCAAATAATGAAACATCACAGCAGAGAAAAAATGAGGCACTTAAAAGATTACAAGTAATAGAATCTTTCAGAGACGCAAACACTAGAATCGAAAACAATCCTCAGTGGATGATTGTCAAGGTTGTTCCTGTTATTCCGCCAGATTTAAGGCCATTGGTTCCGTTAGATGGTGGAAGGTTTGCAACTTCAGATTTAAATGATTTATATAGAAGAGTTATAATCAGAAATAATCGTTTAAAAAGATTAATAGAGATCAAGGCACCAGAAGTTATTTTAAGAAATGAAAAAAGAATGTTACAAGAATCTGTGGATTCTCTTTTTGATAATTCAAGAAAATCTAGTGCTGTTAAAACAGATAAGAACAGACCTTTAAAATCTCTTTCCGACAGTCTAAAGGGTAAGCAAGGTAGATTTAGACAAAACCTTCTTGGTAAAAGAGTTGATTATTCAGCAAGATCTGTAATTGTTGTTGGCCCAACTCTTAAACTGCATGAATGTGGTCTTCCTAAGGGTATGGCTGCAGAGCTATTCAAACCGTTCATCATTAGAAAAATGATAGAAAGAGGAATAGTGAAAACTGTAAAATCTGCCAAAAAAATAGTTGATAAAAAAGAACCAGTAGTTTGGGATATTTTAGAAAATGTATTAAAAGGACATCCAGTCTTATTGAACAGAGCTCCTACCTTGCACAGATTGGGAATTCAAGCATTTCAACCTAAATTAATTGAGGGTAAGGCTATTCAGCTTCATCCTTTGGTTTGTACTGCCTTCAACGCAGATTTTGATGGTGATCAAATGGCTGTTCATGTTCCTTTAGGAAACGCAGCTATTTTGGAAGCACAGTTATTAATTTTAGCTTCTCATAATATTTTAAATCCTGCAAATGGAGCACCAATAACTGTTCCTTCTCAAGATATGGTTTTAGGATTATATTACATTACCAAAATTAGAACCTCTACTGAAGATCATATTGTTAAAGGAGAGAATATGACTTTTTATTCTCCAGAAGAAGTTAAAATTGCTTACAATGAGAAGAAGTTAGATCTTCATGCTCCAATTAAGGTTAAGATAAATAACTACAAAAAAGGTGAAGATGTTAGTGAGATTATTGAAACTACAACTGGTAGAGTATTGTTTAATGAGTTAGTTCCAAGAGAAGCAGGTTTTATTAATGAACTTTTAACTAAAAAGGCTCTTAGAGATATTATCACTAGAATTATAAAAATAGCTGGTGTCCCTAATACTGCTAAATTTTTAGATGATATTAAAGATTTGGGTTATCAAATGTCTTTCAAAGGCGGTTTATCATTTATTCTTTCTGATGTTGTTGTTCCTAAGGAGAAAGACATTTTAATTGAGAAAGCTAGAAAAGAAGTAGATGAGGTCAAGTTGAATTACAACATGGGTCTTATAACTAATAATGAAAGATATAATCAAATCATTGATATTTGGACACATACAAATTCAAGATTGACTCATACATTAATGGAGAAGTTAAAATCCGATCAACAAGGATTTAATTCTATTTTTATGATGATGGATTCTGGAGCTAGGGGTTCAAAAGAACAAATACGCCAGTTATCTGGTATGAGAGGATTAATGGCTAAACCGCAAAAGTCTGGAGCTACAGGTGGACAAGATATTATTGAAAATCCTATTTTATCTAATTTTAAAGAAGGATTATCAATTTTAGAATATTTCATATCTACTCACGGTGCTAGAAAAGGTCTTGCAGATACAGCTCTTAAAACTGCAGATGCTGGTTATTTGACTAGAAGGTTAGTTGATGTTGCACAGGATGTTGTTATTAACCACCCTGACTGTGGTACTTTAAGAGGTCTGACTGTAGGAGCACTCAAAAAGAGTGATGAAATAGTAGAAAATCTATACGATAGAATTTTAGGTAGAGTTGCTTTATTTGATATTGAAGATCCAGTTTCTGGTGAAATTATTGTTCCTGAAGGTGAAGAAATTAATGAAGATTTTGCAGTGGCTATTGAAGATGCTGGTATTGATGAAGTACAAATAAGATCGGTATTAACTTGTGAGTTAACAAGAGGTGTTTGTGTAAAATGTTACGGTAGAAATTTAGCTACAGGTAAAATAGTTCAAAAAGGAGAGGCTGTAGGTGTTATTGCAGCTCAATCAATTGGAGAACCAGGAACACAACTTACTCTAAGAACTTTCCACGTTGGTGGAACTGCTTCAAATATTGCTGATCAAGCTGAGATTTCTGCCAAAACGGACGGTGTAATTGAAATTGAAGAATTAAGAACCATTGAAAAAACTACAAATGAAGGTGAAACAGAAATAATAGTTATTGGAAGGGCTGGAGAATTAAAGATTACAGATAAATCTAAAAATGTCTCAATGACTGCCAATATTCCTTACGGTTCTAAATTATTTGTATCTAATAAAGACAAACTTAAAAAAGGAGATATTATTTGTAAATGGGATCCATATAATGCAGTAATAATTTCTGAGTTTGACGGTGTCTTAAAATTCAATAATTTAATTGAAGGATTAACCTATAGAGAAGAAGTTGATGAGCAAACTGGATTTACAGAAATTGTAATCAAAGAAAACAGAGATAAAAAGATGATTCCAACTATATCTGTAGAAGATAAAACAGGAAACGAACTTAAATCTTATAATCTTCCTGTAGACGCCCATATCATAGTTAAAGATGGTGACAAAATTAGTTCTGGTGTTATTATGGTTAAAATACCAAGAATGTCAGGAAAGTCAGGTGATATTACTGGTGGTCTTCCAAGAGTAACTGAAATGTTTGAAGCAAGAAACCCTTCTAACCCCGCGGTAGTTTCTGAAATTGATGGTGTTGCATCTTATGGAAGAATCAAGCGTGGTAATAGAGAGGTTATTATTGAAGCTAGGACTGGAGAAGTTAGAAAATACTTAATTCCATTATCTAGACATATCCTAGTTCAGGAAAATGATTTTGTGAAGGCAGGTCAAACTCTTTCTGATGGCGCTATTACACCAAAAGATATTCTTTCAATTAAAGGTCCTACTGCTGTTCAAGAATATATTGTTAATGAAATTCAAGAAGTTTATAGATTACAAGGCGTGAAAATCAATGATAAGCACTTTG
>CAJWSQ010000223.1 GCA_913045895.1 uncultured Flavobacteriales bacterium
TACTATGCAACTAATGATGGTGAAATTGAAGTAGATAGCATCGTATTGACACACCCAGGTCAAATGATTGATTCATTAACTGGTTTAATGCACTACAGCTATTCTGTTTACAAGTTAATCCCTCGTAACAACTCTGATATCATTGGATTAGCAGATTCAAATGGTGTTCCTTATGTTATCGATTCAACTGTAGTACCAGGTCCTGATACTGCAACTGGTATCTTCGATTTAGCTGGAAAAACACTTGAAATGAAAGTTTATCCTAACCCAGCAAACGATATCATTAACGTGCGTATCGAAAACAACGATGAGCCATTAAATCTTGAAGTTATCGATTTAGCTGGTCGTACTATGTACAACACTAAATTCAACCAACAACAAGTTGCTATTAGCACTGAGTCTATGGTTAACGGTGTTTACTTGGTTAAACTAACTGATACAACTGGAAATATCCTTAGTATCAACAAACTGGTTATCAATAAGTAATTCAGATATGGGAAGAGGAGAATCAATCCTCTTCCCTTCTTTTCCTTTTTAACAGGTTATGCGTAGAATAATACCATTGGTTTTTGGATTAGCGCTATTGTTTTTCTCTTGCCAAAGAGAAGGCGATGTAGTTGCTGAAAAAAATCCAGACACAAAGATTTCATTAGATGCTATTAATCTAACTGGTGAGGATAGATTAAATAGCGTTGTTTCTCTTTCGTGGATGGGAACAGATAATGATGGCTATGTTTTAGGATATGAAATTTCATACGACCAAAACACATGGTATTACACTACTAGTAACGACAGTACTTTCACTTTTCTACTTGAAGCTGGATCAGATACTACTGATATCGATTTCTATCTACGTTCAGTAGACAATGATGGCCTGAAAGACCAAACTCCTGCATACTTGAGTATACCTCTAAAAAACACACCTCCTGTAGCCACTATTGTTAGCTCATCATTCCCTAACGACACTGCTAACTGTGTATTCACATTTGAATGGGATGCGACAGATTTAGATGGAGACGAATCAATCATTGCCGCATACATTAAGGTGAATGATGGAGATTGGTTCGAAATCGACAACAACCAAAATATTATCACACTTATTCCTACTGATGAAACGGCTAGCGGAGCTGTTGACGCCAATGTTTATTACGGCACCAATATGAATCCGCTGAACGATGTTATTGATGGACTTCGTTTAAATGACACCAACACGGTATACGTGAAGGTTATGGATTTAGCTAACTCTGAAAGTGAGCCCGATACAAGCTCAACTGTTTTTGTAAAACCTCGCACAGCTGATCTATTAGTAATTAGTGGTCAAAGTCAAGCAACTGCTAATATTTATAGAAACGCGTTAAACCAGGTTTATCCAAACTACGACTTTATCAATTACAACATAAATACTGGTGAAAACCAACCTAAGTTCTGGAATCCTACATTCCAACACTTAATCAATCTTTACGATAAGATTTTTATCCATGGAGATGGTACGATTTTCACCAACCCAATCAATAGTCAAACCGATATTTTAATTGGTTACGCAGCACCATTCATTCAAAACTTTGTGACTAATGGTGGTAAATCTTTAATTATCTCAACTTTCTCTTCAAACAACGACTTAACAAACATTGCAACAGTAATGCCTTTCGATAGCATTTCAAGTTCTAATGGATTAGCTGTTTTTGAACCAGATAGTTCTTTAATTCCATTATACGGTAGTTATCCAACCATGAATCCAAACAACTTTATGATTGGTGTTTATCCATTCTATCCAACTGCAGATGCAACACCAATGTATCGCGCAGAAATCACATCACAAAGTGGATGGAGTGGACCAGATATTATGGCAGCAAGCAGAAGTACTGGTAATAATACTTACCAAGTATTTTTCACCGCACCACTTTACCAAATAGGAACCGATTCTGAACGTCAAGATTTACTAGACCAAATCCTAAACAATGATTTTAACTGGTAAACAAATCACCCAATTTAGCTTAACCTTGATTTTGTGCATTGCTAGTATTTCAGCAATGGCTCAAGGTAAATTATCAGGTGTTGTAAAAGACTCTGAAAGTGGAGAAACCCTCATTGGAGCTACCGTATCTATTGTTGGAACTTACAAAGGAGCAGCAACCGATATTTACGGAAAATACACCATTGAAGGCATTAAACCTGGTGACTACTCTGTGAAAGTAACTTTCATTGGTTACGCTGAACAAATCTTTAACGGTATCACCATTGAAGATGGAAAAACCAAAAAATTAAACGTTGATCTCACACTTCGTTCTCAAAACCTAGATGCGGTAATTATCGTGGGTGATGAAAACATGGTTGATCTGGAATCTGGTGCTTCTGAAGTAACGGTTACTAGTGAAGATATTGAGAAAATGAATGTGCGCGATGTACAAGAAGTTGTTGCCATGCAAGCTGGGGTAACCAAAACGCAAGATGGTCTTCAAATTCGTGGTGCTCGTGTTTACGAAACACAGTATTTAATTGATGGAATTTCTGCTCAAGATCCATTGGCTGGTACTGGATTTGGTGTTCAGGTAGCTTCTGGATCAGTTGGCGAAATGCAAGTGATTACTGGTGGTGCTGGCGCTGAATATGGCGATGGTTCTGCTGGTGTTGTAACTACCAAGATTAAAGAAGGTGGCGACAAATTTGAAGTTGGTGGATCTTGGCAAACAGACAACATTGCTGGTTTAATCAACGATGCAGATTTCGCTTGGAACACAGATATCGTAAACCTCTCAATGGGAGGCCCAGTTCCTTTTACGAATAAGAAGTTGAAGTTCTTTACAGCGTTAAACATGGAGTTGACCGATACATACTTCGGAGCTCAAGCAGATCAACTTCATTCTTCTTTGTTTACTGATAATACAGATATGTGGGCTCCACGCCAAGATAACAACTGGTCGCACACGTTAAAACTGTCTTACCAATTGGCAAAAGGAACCAAATTAACTTTCACCAATCAGCACAGTTTAAAGGTTAATCAGAATACAAGAACACTTCAAATTGTTGGTTTTGATGCAATTTTAACTCCTGGATTTCAATACCAGCGCAGCTTAAACTTAGATAACGCTACAACTTACACACACCATTCAAACCTTTCGGCATTAAACTTCAACCACTTTATCTCAAACAACTGGAACGTTGATGTTTCTGTTGGTCGCTTATTTACTAAGCTGAGAGCTGATGCCAACGGTAGAGACTTCAGAACTGAAACAGTAGATCAGATTTTAGATGAAGATGATATTGTTACTGACCCTGTTGATCTATTCAACCCAGGAAGCGATGTAATCTATACATTGCCTGGCCCATGGTTAATCAACAACAATGGTATTTCTGGTACTTGGCACGATCACCACGTAGAAGAATATACCGTTAAATACAAGTTTGCTTACTACCCGAAAAACGAGGTTCATAAAATCACTTTCGGTCAAGAAATCAAATTCACCGAATACCAGTGGGTAGATGTTTACAAACCTTGGGTTGGAGCTCCAATTCAAATCAATGATTCTGTAACTACGCCTTCAACATCAATTGGACAATCAAGCGATATTTGGAATGTAAATCCTATTAGTGGTGGTTTCTTTGCTCAAGATGTGATTACGTATAAAGGTATTGTTGCTTCACTTGGTTTGCGCTTGAATTACTGGGCTCCAGGAAAATTTGCTGATGATGCTGTAAGTGATCCAAATTCACCAGTTATCGATCAAATTCGTGAAGATTATATGAATGAAACCTTTGGTTTAATGGGACTTCGTTGGAAAACGAGACTGTTACCTAAAATCAACGTATCATTCCCAATAACAAACAACAACGTGCTGTATTTCAACTACGGCCACAGCATGCGTTTACCTCATCCAAGATTTGTTTATCAAGGTCTTGACACCAAATATCAAGACAACGCCTATTTGAGCAACTTAGGTAATCCAAACCTCAACCCAGAGGTGAATGTATCTTACGAATTGGGTTTAAAAACTCAAATCACTAAAGACATCGGGTTAACGGTTGCTGCATTCAACAATAACCGTTTCGATTACATCGTATCTCGTACTGTATTGGTAAGAGATCAAACTGGTAGAATGGTTACGAAACAGATGTACATCAACCAAGATTACGCAAGAATCATGGGGATTGAAGGAACTGTTTCTGCTCGATTCGCTAAATACTTTACCGCATTCTTTAATGTGGCTTATCAAGTTGCTAGAGGTAAATCAAACTCGGCCAGAGAATCAAGCTTACAGATTGAGCAAACAGGTGAAGTGGAATTAACATCAGAGCAGTACCTAGCTTGGGATAGACCTTGGAACCTGAAAGCAGGTATCACATTTGCTCCAGATTCTACGCTTAAAATTGGTAATTACTCATTAGATGGTTATCAAATCTTCTTGCAAACGAGCTACACAAGTGGCTACAGATACACACCATACGAGCACGAAGGTTACAATGATTTAGGTCGTCCATTATACAGACAATTGACCAATCAATATTTAACTGAAACGGCTACACCTTGGTTAAATACAGATTTAAAAGTGAGCAAAACATTCTGGTTCTCGAATAGCAAAACTGGAATTACATTGAGCATTGAAGTTAGAAATATGTTCAACAATAAAAATGCTCAAATCATCAATCCAATTACAGGTAGAGCTTGGGAAAGCGGTGATGATTTAACAGATGCATACAGAGATGTAAGATACATGGGACCTGAGGAAAACGGAGAACTTCCAAACAACCCAGCTAGATATCTTGCTCCAAGACAAATTTTATATGGTTTAAGCTTCAGATTCTAAGAAAGAATGAAAAAACTCTATATCATAATAGTAGCTATAGCAGTCGTTTGTTTTCAGTCTGAATCGCAAGCGCAGTTGATCCCCAATTTAGGTGGTCAGCGTGCAGGTTTATCTGCTTTGAGTTTCCTTAAAAACGATATGAATCCACGCTCACTC
>CAJWSQ010000224.1 GCA_913045895.1 uncultured Flavobacteriales bacterium
CTAATAGAAAAAGCAGTGCCACGAAATGGCGGAATAAGATACAACTCCTAACGACTTGATAATCTGAACACCCAGAAAATAGCAGAAAATTAGCGCATGGTTAATGTGTAGAATAATGCAACACTTTGTTGCTATTGGCTTGTAGCGGAAGTGGGCAAACAGGTGGATTTTATTGTTTTAATACACCTCGAATAATCACGATTTCTTCTTTATCTCTCTAGTTTTTTAGCCTATTTTGGGCGTCTAACAATCGAAGACATGGCATCAGGCTTTTTTGCACTTTTAGATGATATTGCATCGTTGATGGATGACGTTGCTGCACTTACAGATGATGTAGCCACTTTAACCGATGATGTGGCTACAATGAGTAAGGTAGCGGGTAAAAAAACAGCTGGAATTTTGGGTGATGATTTGGCTGTAAATGCCGAGAAAGCCTCTGGGTTTGTTTCATCTCGTGAGTTGCCTGTTTTGTGGTCTATCACTAAAGGATCTTTACTCAATAAAGTTATTATTCTTCCGATTGCATTTTTGCTAAGCACTTTTTTCCCTTCAGTAATTACCGTGATTTTAGTAATTGGTGGGTTGTATTTAGCTTACGAGGGAGCTGAAAAAATCTATGAGTTTTTTGTTCCTCACAAGCATGAAACCAATTCTGATTTAACAGAAAACCTATCAAAAGAAGAGCTACTTGAAAGGGAAAAGCAGAAGATTAAATCGGCTATCATTACAGATTTTATTCTGTCGGTAGAGATTGTGATTATCGCTTTAGGATCAGTTCCAGATCAACCTCTTGAAATTCAAATACCAGTTGTTTCTCTGATTGCGTTGGCTGCTACGGTTGGCGTTTACGGCATTGTAGCCTTAATTGTTAGAATGGATGATTTTGGATTTAGTTTAATTAACTTAAATACAGAAGACAACTCATTTTCTGACAAGGTTGGAAAAGCATTGGTGAAAGCACTACCGAAAGTCATTAAAGCATTAACCGTAATTGGAACAGTTGCTTTATTGATGGTTTCAGGTGGATTATTCGTTCACAATTTACCATTCATGCACCACTTAGAAGAAGCCATTCACATTCCAGCAATTTTGTTTGAAATGCTATCTGGATTGATCATTGGGTTTGTAGTTTTATTGATAGTAAGCGGTGCTATGAAAGTTTGGAAGAGTTTAAAGAACTAATTAATGGTTTTCAGTACTTTAGAAGTCTATTTCAACTTACTTCTCTTATGAAATCATCATTAGCTCTACTTCTTCTCTTTTTCATCAATCCTATATACAGCCTAG
The DNA here is from genome assembly GCA_913045895.1 of uncultured Flavobacteriales bacterium. GTDB lineage: Bacteria > Bacteroidota > Bacteroidia > Flavobacteriales_G > Salibacteraceae > UBA6049. The sequence goes on from CAJWSQ010000224.1 coordinate 1,288, forward strand.
CTCAATTAACCGCTGACGCAGGCTCTGATATTTATTGGTGTTATTATCCATCACAAAATCATATTGATACACTTTACCTAGGTGGCTCACCAACAGCTACTGGCGGTACACCTCCATACACATACACTTGGCACATTACTCCAATTGAGATTGGTTATTCTGGTTCAGGCTTGTTTTATCACGCATCTGACATGATAAATGACACAACATTACCAAACCCAACTATCGAGGGTGTAAAGGAAGTAACCATTTTTTTAACCGTTACTGATGCAGTTGGCGATATTGCCCACGACTCTACCAAATATTACCCCTCGATGTTTACACAACATCTAGATATTTATAATGCATTCATCATGGAAGGGGATTCATTTATTTATACTCAATACCCAAATATCCAACCAAATTTCTATCCTGTTGCTTCAACTGTTTGGTACCCTTCATACGGATTAAGCGACTCTACACTTGAAACTGGTTTCTGGGTAAAACCTGACACATCAATTATTTACGGTGTAAAGGTTACTGACTCATTGGGATGCCAAGGTATCGGCACTCCTTTCTTTAATGTTGTAGTTACACCCGTTGGAATTGAAAATGTTAAATCAGAATCCAATCATTTTAGTGTATTTCCTAATCCTGCAAATAATTACATCTCAATAAATCTTTCTCAAGCTCCAGATATAATTAGAATCATCTCATCAAATGGCCAGATTGTAAAGGAGGAAAAATCCAGAATAACACGAATAGACATTTCCAACCTCTCCTCAGGAGTTTATGTGATTCAAGTATTAAGTGGAAAAGATCTTTACTCTGCTTCATTTATAAAGGAATGAGCAGATCAAAAATGAAATATCAAGGCAGATCTTCTACATTTCATAGCTAGAACAGCCTTTCTACCTGTGATATCTTAAGGGTTATCAATCGTTTTCTATTCATACACTACTTAGAAGAAGCCATTCACATTCCAGGAATTTTATTTGAAATGTTATCTGGATTAATCATCGGGTTTATGGTTTTATTGGTTGTGAGTGGCGTTATGAAGGTTTGGAAGGGTTTTAAAAAATAAAAGCACCGAGAAACTCGATGCTTTCAGGTTACATTTCATATCCTGGCGCTTTATAGAGAATATCTTTTCTACCCAAAATATCATTGGGATAAACAATCGTTTTCCAATCTGCACCAGTAAAATCTTCAATAGTCACTGAGTATGATTCATCACCATACCCAATAACTTCTTGAGCAGCTGAAATGACTTTCTCAGCTAATTGTTGTTTTTGCTCTTCGGTTTTGCCTTCAAGCAATTTAATTTCAAAATGGGGCATTTACTTTTGATATTGTTCGTCTGAAACATGCTCCATCCAAGTCACCACTTCACCATCCACTTCTTCTTGAATAGCGATATGACTCATCGCTTTTTCTGGTGAAGCACCGTGCCAGTGTTTTTCTTCCGGTTCAAAATAAACCACATCACCAGGTCTAACTTCTTCAATTGGCCCTCCTTCTTTTTGGACCCAACCCAATCCAGTCTGAATGATGATGGTTTGCCCAGCTGGATGCGTATGCCAAGCAGTTCTAGCTCCAGGCTCAAAGGTCACCAGTGTTCCGGCTCCTTTGGTCAACTTCTGTTTAGGGTATAAAGGATCAATTCGAACAGTACCTGAAAACCATTCTTCAGGACCTTTCATAGATGGTATTTGTCCATTTCTTGTGATTTGCATAACACTATCTTTTTTTTGTAACAGACTCCCCGCGTATTACCGCAGTGGAGTCTCATTACTGTAATTCATAATCAGATTATTTAGCATATACTGGAAACATGCTTGCTTCACCGTAATCTTCAATCTTCTTCATATTCTTCAATGTTTCCATATCAGCATCGGAGATTTCGAAATCAAGTTCAGCGTTGTTTTTCATGTGATCAGGATTAGCCGTTTTGGGTAATGGAAGCAATCCCAATTGTAAATCGAAGCGAATACCTAATTGCGGAACAGATACATTGTATTTATCTGCCATAGCTTTCACTTCTTCATTTTTAAACAACTCACCGTGTCCAATTGGAGAATAAGCTTCAACTAGAATATCGTTGTCTTCACAAAACTTGATCAACTCTGTTGGAACGTTGCTAATGTGAGCCAAAATCTGATTTACCATTGGCTTAACAGTACCATTGTCTATCAAGTTTTGAAGATCTTCTTGCTCGAAGTTAGAAACACCAATAGCTTTTAACTTACCTGCTTTATATGCATCTTCTAATGCTCTCCACGCTTCTAAGTTTCCTTCGAAGAATTTTTCATCACCTAAGAAATCTTGCCATGGTTTTGGACTGTGAATAATCATCAAATCGAAATATTCTAAGCCCATTTTCTCTAATGACTCATCGATAGCTTTAACAGCTTCATCGTATGATTTGATTTCAGCAGCTAATTTGTTTTGTACAAACAAATCTTCTCTTTTAACACCTGCATTTCTTACACCTTCGCCTACACCTCTTTCGTTTTGGTAAGCTTGTGCTGTGTCAATGTGACGGTATCCTATTTTAACTGCTTCTTTTACGGCATCAGCTACTTTATCATCATCGATAAACCACGTTCCCAATCCTAATTTAGGAATTTCAACACCGTTTGATAATTTGAAAGTTTCTTGTAAAATCATAATAGAAAGTTTTAATAGTTCTTAAAATGTAGCCGCATCAATCACGTATCTGTAACGTGCTTCTTTGTTGACTACCTTATCCCATGCTTCATTGATTTGATTTGCTTTAATCACTTCAATATTTGGTCTTACATTGTAATCTGCACAGTAGTGAACCACTTCTTGCGTTTCAGGAATACCACCGATTAATGATGAATTGAAATTAACGCGAGTGAACGCCAACATTAAGTTGTTGATTGTAATTTCAGATCCTTCAGGCATTCCTACAAAAGTGAATGTACCACCTGGTTTTAAACAGAATACATATGGAGTTACATTAAATTGGTAAGGGATTGTACTAATCATGTAATCCAATTGTTTGGTGTAAGGCTGCATGTTTTTATACTCTTCATCAACAACAATCACCTCTTTAACTCCCCAAGATTTGATATCTTCAACTTTGTCAGGAGATGTTGTAAATGCATAAACCTCAGCACCTTTTGAAACTGCAATTTTTACAGCTAAGTGACCTAAACCACCGATACCTGCTACACCAACTTTTTCGTTTGGTTTAATTTGAGCACGCATTAACGGAGAGTACGTTGTAATACCTGCGCATAATAATGGAGCTGCTTCTTCAAAGCTGATATGCTCTGGAATGTGAACAGCAAAATGATCTCTTACTACAATTTTATCTGAGTAACCACCTTGAGTAATTCCAGTTGGCTCAGACTCCATTGTGTTTCCGTAAGTAAATTTGGTTTGGCCTTTTTCGCAGAAGTGTTCTTCGCCACCTTTACAGCTATTACACTCCATACAGCTATCAACCATACAGCCAACACCTGCTCTATCGCCTACTTTAAATTTGGTAACGTTTTTACCAACTGCCGATACGATACCTACGATTTCGTGACCAGGAACTTGAGGATACTGTTGTTTTCCCCAGTGACCTTTTTCTTGGTGAATATCTGAGTGACAAATGCTGGCAAACTTGAT
>CAJWSQ010000225.1 GCA_913045895.1 uncultured Flavobacteriales bacterium
TTAGTATTGGTTAAAGTAACGCCTCCAAAAGCAGAAAGAGGTACTGGGTTGAATGGCGTGAAAGCAACAATTGGTGTTTCTTGAATAAAGCCAGCAATTGTAACCAAAGATCCTTTTTGAGCATTGTATTCTCTTTTGAAAGTAATGGAGATTTGGTATTCTGGAATAGAGAGTGTACCGTCTACAAACGACATGTTATCTTCCTCAAAGTAAAATCCTTGAGATTTAACACCATCTAACGATAAACCTATTTTTATCTCATTTATATCAACTGAACCAATAAGCGTTTCGTAATTCCCTTGAATTGAAAGGAATGCTAATGGAGCTATTTCAGGTAGAGGGTAATATCCGCTGAATTTAGCAAGTTCACCGCTTTTTAAATTCGGGAATTTCAGCTTGTGGTTTTCAGGAAATTGTATGGTTTGTAGTGACCGTGAGATTACTTTATTTCCATCAACCATCATATTGTTACAGGCAAATCCTGCTGATGCGGCCGTTCCCATAATCAACTTAATAACCTGTTCTCCATTTTGAAAAGAAAAGAAGTACATATTCAAGTTGTAAGTGAATGAATCTACTTTACTTAATTCGCCATTATTTTGCCCAAAATCATACATGATTGTATAATCTTTTTCAAGCTTCATAACCAAATAAGAGGTGTCTACTTCTTTTTCGGGATTGATGTGTAATGGATTTACACAATAGTAAGATCCAATGTACATATCGTAAGGAATGGGATTGTTATAGGTTGTTCCATTAACAGGAGTGGGGCTGCCTCCAGGCAAGGTGATGTTTCCTGTGAATGAAGCACTAATGCCATTACTTCCATCTCCTCGAGTAAAAGTTAAATCAACTACCAATCCAGTAACAGGATCAGCTTGTGTTAATTGGTTATCGATAAATGTTCCAGTAAACGCGTAGCGTTCAGAGGTTGTACCATTCAATGAAATAATTAATGCTAAATCATAGATTGGTGTTGATGAACCTTCTTTAATGTGAATATTGGTGTCAACTGTGAAAAAGGCACCTGAAGCATTGGTTAAAGAGTAGTATCCATTAAATGTAATAAGCTCTTTAGCTCCATCATTTAGTGATACTTTACTAGGATCAACATTTTCATACTTGCTCTTTAATTCTTGGTGATAATTAGTGAGATCAGACATAGCTGAACTATCAACGTTTGTATGCACCTTATTTGCGACTAAATTTTCCATATTGGCCTGTTTAATTGATTAATAATTAGGTATTTGTTTCAATCAAACTTACCGAATGAATGTGGCGACAGCAATGGCTGTAATCAACCAAAAAAAGCCAATAACTTGCGTTATCGGCTTTGCACTTGATTTATGTTGATCGGATTTAGTCTGCTAATCCTAATTGTTTCATGAATGCAAGGTTGTCCCAGAAAAGGTATTCTTCATACATCACACCTTCATCGTTCCACAAACCAATGGTAACCATGTTTAGTTTGTAGGCTTTTCCTGTTGGTTGAATGAATTTGCCATCGCCAATAGGCATAGGTTCTGTAAATGTTCCTTCAATTACACCTAAAACAGCTGTAAAGTTACCCGATGCAACACGAATAGGATGTTGTTGAATGCGGGTGTCAGGAGCATAAACAAACATGTCGCTTAAGTCTTTCATGTGGCGCTCAATGCCAGTTGTGGTGTGTCCGTCAGGCCAGTGAACCAAAATGTCTTCGGCATGACTTTCATGCAATCTAGCCCACTCTTGTTTGGTGAAAACCACAAAGTCAAGGGTGTCGAATTTGGCTAAGTTTTCGGCAACTACTGCATTAGCCTCAGCAATTTTGGCTAGCTCAGCTTTTAGTGCTTTTATTTCTGCTTTATACTCGCTTACTTTTTGTGCTTCGGCTAAGTTGGCGAATCCAATCATGAATAGTACCATCCATGATGCTTTTAAAATGTGTTTTAAAGTTTTCATGATCGTTGAATTAATTGTTGTAGTAAAATTTTTCGTTGATGATTTGTCCGTCTGCGTTCCATCTTTGAACCGCAATTTGAGTGTAGTTTCTAACGCCCCATTCTTTGTGTGTGAAATCAAAATCCCACTCAACAACAGTAATGTTGTCGCTAACGATTACGTTTTTCACATCGCCTTTTCTAAACTCAGTAATGTTACCAGCAAAAGCTTCTTCGTGAACTCGGTTAGCAGCTTTGCCAATTCTTAGTTCATCTTCATTTTCTTGCATGGTAATGTCATCAGCATAGTATTTTTCAAAAGCTTCCATGATTTGACCAGCTTGAATCATGCTGTTAAGGTCGTTGATGCGTGCTTCTAAAGTGGTGTTATTTAATGTCTCCATCGTATATAGTTTTTTATGATTTTTTTGATGAGACAAAGATCCGTAGCCGAGCAAGGCAAGCGGTAATACAAATCAGAACAGGTGTGGTAAAAATCGGAAATGAGGGGTGAAAACAGCCGTTATATGAGCTTTTTCATCTCTTCACGGAACTCGGTTGGCGTTTGTCCCGATTTCTTTTTGAAGACTTTTGAGAAGTATGATTTTTCGTTGTAACCGATTTCGAAAGCAATTTCAGAAATGGTTTTATCTGTTGAGGTCATCAATCGTTTAGCTTCCATCAATTTTCGGGTTTCGATAATTTCAGAAACGCTTTGATGAAGTAGCTTGTGTGTAATTTGGTTGAGGTTGCGCGAGGTCATGTGCAACTGCTCAGCATAAAACTCAACCCCATCGTTGTGTTTGTAGTTGTCTTCCAACAGTTTCAAAAACTGGGTGAAGGTTTTGTTTTGCGATGCTTCTTGAATATCAAAATCGTGCGATTTAGCTCTATCCGATTCTATCATTACAAACAAAGCGCTGAGTAAGTGCTTTACCACACTTAAATCGGGATCTTCTTGCTGGAGTTCATCGTGCATCATCTCGCAAGTTTGCACCAAACGATTGAAGCAAGCGCCACCATGCAATGCGATGTTGGCTTCGTTGTTGAAAAAGCTGTAGAGGTGAAAAGCTGTTTCGGGAATAAACTCACTTTTAAAGCGGATACCCCAAACATGGCATTTGCCATCTTTGGTTTTTGGAACCACCCGATGAACCTTGCCTTTGGTTACAAAGCTGATGAAAGGAGCTTCAATTTGCTCAGATTTAAAATCGATGAAATGCTCCAAAACACCTTCGGTGCCAATCAACAATTCTTCAAAATCATGTTGATGTGGATGACCCGGATCTGAGGTGATTTTATCAGCCTCTTCAGGCAGAACTTCAAAGATTTTAATTAACCTATCCATAGCTGTTGGCAAATATAGTGATGGACGGGTTTTGTTTGAACTTACAGCAGGTATAGTTTAATCAAGAAACCTGAAGCATATGGGCGTATTTGTGGTGTTCTATTCTGCAAACGCCAGAACAACTTTTTTAGGAATGTGATGGAATTGAGTGATAACGAGATTAATTAAATAGTCTTATGTAGTCTTCAAACAAATACTGTTTACCTCTTTTTGCACCAGTAATTTCCTTAATGATTTTCAGGCGTTCAAGTTCACTAACCAGCTTATATGCTGAAGGTGTAGAAAGATCAGTTATGTCCGAAACCTTTTGAACATTTATTATTGGGCGTAAATAGAGTTGATTAACAACTTGTTTAGCTTTATTACTTCTGGCACCTAAAATTTGAATTTTATCATCAACTTCTTTTTGAAGCTTCATAATGTTATCAAAAGTGTCAATACTACCCTTAGCGGTTTCGATTATTCCAACTAAGAAGAATTTAAACCACTGCTCAATATCATCAGAAAATCTAACTTTCATCAAATTCTCGTAGTATAGATTTCGATTTCGCTCAAAAAAATCAGATAGATATAGAATGGGTTTTTTTAATATCCCTTTTTCAACTAAGTATAGTGTAATTAGTAACCTTCCAACTCTCCCATTACCATCGAGAAATGGGTGTATGGTTTCAAATTGATAATGTATTAGGGCTATTTTTAATAAATGTGGTAATCTAATTTGTGAGTTGTGAATGAATTTCTCTAAATCTCCCATTAACCTACCAATTTCTGAATGCGGGGGTGGTATGAATGTAGCATCAGAAATAGTCGCTCCTCCAATCCAATTTTGGCTAGTTCTAAATTGTCCAGGTATTTTATGTTTTCCTCTAACACCTTGGAGAAGAACTTTGTGAGCCATTTTTATAAGTCTTGATGATAACGGTAATTCATCAAGTGATTTAATAGCAGAATTTAAAGCGTTGATGTAATTCTGAACTTCTTCCCAGTCATCTCTTTGTTCTTCTTTAAGCTCCTCTTTTTCTTGAAGAGCTTCTTCAATATTTGTTTTTGTTCCTTCAATCTTACTTGATTTGGTAGCCTCCTTAAGAACGTGCATTGAAATAAATAGATCAATATTTGGAGTGTGCTCTGAGTACATATCGAGTCGCCCAAGCTGCCTGTCAGCTTGACTCAATAACTCTATTATTTCCATGTCATCGAGATTCCAACTTCTATTGATTTCTTCAGGGTAAAAGCTCTTAAAGGTACCTTGATTGATGTATAAACCAGCTTTAAAGTTCTTCATGTTTTCTTAAGTAAGAAGGAAGCTAATTTAAGAAAAATGAGAAAAACTTAATTAAGGGGTGCTCTTATTTAAGAAATAATACAAAAACTTAATTAAGAGATTTGGCTATTTAAGTTTTGTACTGGAACGCAATGGAATCGCGCAAAAGCGTGGGCATACTCAATCACTTTACCAATTTAACCGTGCGCAAAATCTGATCTTCGGTATTTTCAATCACTAAAAAGTAAGTGCCATTATTGAGTTGATTGAGGTTGTCTATCTGAAAAGATTGTTCTGTTGAATTTCCAGAGATTAGCATTTTTCCAGTAATGTCAAACA
>CAJWSQ010000226.1 GCA_913045895.1 uncultured Flavobacteriales bacterium
AAGCAATTGTTAAACTATCAGTTGTACAAATAGTATCATTCGTTCCGATAGAAAACTGCGGAAGTGGGAAATTTGATAAATTAATCGTGTCTGAACCTGTACACATATTTGCATCTACAACATTCAACCAATAGTTTCCAGTATTTGATGTTGTAATTTGATTTCCAGTTGAACCATTACTCCAGTCGTAAGAGTTATATGTGTTTAAAGATTGAAATGTAGCTAAATCACCTACACATACTGAAGTATCATTCCCTAAGAAGTTTGCAGGCAGAGGAAACACTTCAATATCCATTGTAGCAGTATCAATGCAATTCAGATCATCTTCTACAATCAGTGTTACTGTATATGTTCCCGCTGAATCGTAGGCATGTCTGTAATTAGTGTCAGAACTTGTAGTTCCATCACCGAAGTCCCATTGCCATGAGGTAATTTGAGCTGCTGCAAATCCACTAGTTAAACAGTTGTTGTTTATAGACACAAAATCAATAGAATCGTTTGAGCAAGATTGTGTCGCTGAAGCATCGATATCTGCAATTACTTGATAGGAAAAATCGTAGTAACTGGAATAATCTTGTGATAAATTATAGAACCCAAATCTTCCTGGAGGAAAACAACCTTGTTCGTCAAAAATGGTGTCACCTGCAACGATAATGGTAATGGTTGTAGTTGTGTATATCAAGCTGAACTCATATTCAACTCCAGTATTCCAACCTTCATTATTTCCATATTGAGTAGCTATGGGTGTGTAATTGTTATTGGCGTTTCTCCCCCAGAAAGTTGGGTAGAATGTACCAGTGCCGTTCCAGTTAAAGGTACCGTCAACTTTACCTAGAGAAAAGCCTTCATTTCCAGTTTGTCCGTTTACAACTTGGGTAGATGCTTTCCAGTCAAAAATGTAAAAGTCACAATCATCAACTACTGGTGAAGTAGGATTTTGATAGCCAAAAACAAAACCAATGAAGTCATCATCCCAAGCAGCATTATCTACATAGAATTTTCCGTTGATTTGTACATTGATAAAGTTATCTGGACTCACAAAGAATGTAGGTTCTCCATTTATACTTTGAGTTACAGTATTTCCATTTAGCCCACTAACAACCCAGTTTCCATTAGCTGGATTTCCTTCTGTAATCCAGGTGCTTAAATCAATATCAGTTCCACACTGAGCGTATGAAAGATCACTAATAAATAAAATAGCTATGGTGTGGATTAAGAAAATTAGGTGGTATCTAATTGACTTGGACATAAGCTAAGACTCGGTTTAGGTTGTAACTCGTATGAGAAATTGTAAACCAAAGTATATATAGCTAGCTGCGTTTGGTGTCCTTTACGGAACAAAAAAAAGTAAATAAATCCTACTCGAAATTATATTTTGGTATTTTGGCAAAAAGCCAAAATATATTTTGAATATAAGTGTAAGTCTTTAATTTCCAGTTTATCTGGCTAGAACAACATTACCATACTCTTCAATAGTCTGTTGTGATGGATCGAATGCAGAGATATAAAAAAGTTTCCAAACATAAACATCATCTGGAGCTTGGTGACCATTATAGAAGCCATTCCAACCAGCATCTTTATCATTAGATTCAAAAACAACCTCTCCCCATCGGTTGTAAATTTGAAAGAAGTAATCTGTAACGTTTTGTGATGTGATAGGCTTGAATGAATCATTTAGTCCATCTTCATTGGGTGTAAATGCAGTTGGGATATAAACTTGAAAACAGTCAATTAAATATACATTGACTTCATCGGTAACAGTACCACATGCATTAATTGCAGATACTCGATATAACCCTTGATTAGAAACTGTAATAGAATCTGCAACTATGGTATCGTGCCATAAGTACATCAAAGTGTCTGGAAAGTCAATGAGGTTTTTTAACACCACAGGTTGACCAATACATGATTCAATATCAGGTCCTAGATCAAGCTCAGGTAAAAATGTTCTTGTGTAATTAATGGTGTCTCTTCTTCCTACGCAAGTACCATTGTTTGCGTTTAACTCAACCCAATATTCACCTGGTTGGTCAATTTGTATCGAGGGAGTTGTAGCACCATTGCTCCAGAGATAAGAGTAGCCATTACTAACACTTACATTTGGTCTAAGTACTAACACGTCATTTTCACAGATATAACTATCGTCTCCGAGTGAAACTTCTACAGCTTCAAATGGAATTAATTCCAGATCAGATGAATCAACACAACCCGTATTTTGGTTGGTCACTGTTACGCTGTATGTTCCAAAATCTGTAATAAAAATATTCGATAATGTTGAGCCCGTGTTCCATAGGAATGAATATCCATTTGATGGTAATTGTGTACTGGCATCAACAGTAACTGTGAATGCACTATCGTCACACATTGTAATATCTCCTCCTAAGTCAACAAGTGGTTTAGGAAGCATATTTATCGTTTTATCATCAGAATTAGAGCAGCCATTAGCATCGGTTACGGTTACGTTGTATGTTCCTGCTTGTGTCACTAATAAATATGGATTAGTTCCACCAGTAGACCATTGATATCCTTGGTATCCACCAGGATTTAAAACTATTGCAAGATCAACACCTTCGCAGTATGAAGTGTCATTACCTAAATCAGGAGAAGGAAGCTGGTTCTCAGTAACAAAGATGAAATCAGAGTTCTGACATCCATTTATGTCTGTAACGGTAACGGAATAGATGCTATCAAAAGCACCAACAGTAATAGTTTGTGAGAAATTTCCCGTATTCCAATCGTATGCAACGTAGTTTCCTGGATTTAGAGTATGGCTAAAGTTGTCTCCAAAACAATAGGCTGTATCGTTACCTAAATCAGGAGTTGGTAGTGGTAGAGCTGTAACGTTAATTGTATCAGAATTCATGCATGAATTGGTGTCTGTTACAGTTATTGAATAGCTATTTACAACTGGTGTTGTTACATTTAATGGAGCAGTATAGATTATTGTTGGAGTTGTTTCATTTGTGCTCCATAAGTAGCTGGTAATTGCACTTGGAGAAGTGTTTGAGTTTAAAACAGTTCCTTGTCCCGAACAAACTGAATCATCAGAACCTAAATTAACGTAAGGAGATTGGTTTTGAATAACTTGAATAGTATCACTGTTAGAACAAGTGTTATTGTCTATAACCTCTACCCATACAGTGGTCATGCTTTGATCAGCAACTAATATTTGGGCATTAGATCCATTCATCCAATTGTATACCGTAAACCCTGAACCAGCATCAAGAGGCTGGTTGAAAGTTGTGTTTTCGCAGTAGTAAATATCATTACCAAGGTTAACAACTGGCAAGTTGAAATTTGAAATAGAGATAGAGTCAGATGAAACGCATCCATTTGAACCAGTAATGCTTACGGTATATTGACCAGGAGAGGATACACTAATAGAAGATGTGGATTCATTTGTACTCCATAAATAAGTAGCTCCTGTTACTCCCGTTGTAAGTGTAATTGTATCGAACTCACAAATAATTGTATCATTTCCAAGGCTAAAAGAAGGACCGAATTCAAACATTAAATTGATAGAATCTCTTCCGGTACAACCATTGTTATCAGTTACTTCAACCCAGTATGTGCCTGTTGTGTCAAAATTTTCTGTTTGTAAGTTGCCTCCGGTGCTCCATTGGTAGCTTGAGTATCCTGTGCCTGCATCAACAGTTTTGTTTAAACCATAGCACAAAGTGTCATCTAAACCAATATTTGGAGTTACTAATGGATAATTACTGACTGTTGAAACAAGTTCAATTTTACATGAATTAGTGTCGGTTACAGTTACATTATATACTCCAATTGCAGTTGTTTGAATTGAATTTGTTGTCTCACCATTAGACCACAAATAGGAAGCGTACCCAGCAGTAGCAAGAATTGTTGCAGTATCACCAACACAAACAGTATCGCTTGTACTACTAACAACCATAGTAGGGTATTGAGATACTATAATTGTATCCGAACTTTCACAGCTGTTAGCATCAACTGTAGTTACCGAATACGTGCCAGGATTGTTTGTTTCAATAGTTTGAGTGATTGCTGCAGTACTCCAATTATATGAGTTATAACCTGCGCCAGCATCTAAAGTGATTGTATCACCAAATTCACAGATGCTAGTATTATTCCCTAGATTTGGAGCAGTAACTGCGAAATGAGAAATTGTGATTGTATCACTTGAAACACAGTTGTTTGTGTCAACTGTTTCAACCCAATAAGTGCCATTAAGGTCTACATCAATAAAGTTATTGGTTGAATTATCACTCCATAAATAACTTGAATAAAAAGCCCCGGGTGATAGTGTCGTTGTGTCTTCAGGGCAGATGCTATAATTAATACCAAGATTTGTACTTGCAAGTGGATGGTTGGATAATACCATTGAATCAATAGTACTACATGAATTAACATCGGTAACAGTTAGATAGTATGTTCCAATTGCTGATGTAGTTATAGAAGCTGATGTTTCTCCTGTACTCCACAAATAAGAATCGTAATTGATGTTACTTGGTGTAATTGTTAATGAATCTGTTGTACATATTGTATCGTCAGAAAGGTTGACAATAGGAAGAGCGTTGTTTGTAATAGTAATGGTGTCACTGGCAGTACAACCGTTGTTATCAGCAACAGTAAGCATATAAGTCCCTGGTGCACTTACTAATAATGTGTCTGTAGTATCTCCCGTACTCCAGTTATATGTATCATAAAGAAAATTACTACCCAAGTTTAATGTGTCAGCAAAACAAATAGCAGTATCGTTACCTAACCCAGGTTGAAGAGGGTTTGTTAATTGTACTGAGAAATTAATAACACAGGCATCAGGATGTTGTTGAGAACCAACAGTTACCGTATAAATCCCTGTTCCAGTAACTGTAATTGTTGGAGTATT
>CAJWSQ010000227.1 GCA_913045895.1 uncultured Flavobacteriales bacterium
CAATTGCTCCAGGTAGAGTTGAGATTGATATGTTTAACATTACAGGACCTGATTTTGAACGCATCGACAACCGTTTGATGAGTTTAATTTTGGTTAGAAACGGTCTTACTCCAGCTGCCATGTTTGGTCCTGACGGCAACAATGTTCAGCCATCTGAAATGCTGTACAAAAAGAACATCTTAGTTCTTCGTGGTCGTTTTCGTCCTCCTACAAAAGTGAATGTAGATATGCTTTTAACAGCTTATCGACAATTCAAAAATGATCCTGAAGTCATCAAAGAAAAACTGATTGTACTGTGTGAGTTATCGCTCAACAATCTAATTCATGCTGGTGAAGGAATCGATGAAAAAGACTTTTTAGATCGAGTAGATATTTTGTGCTCGCTAGGACAAACTGTTGTTATCACCAACTTTAAGTACTACTACAAATTTGTGGAATACTTGAGCGATATCAACAAAGGCCGTAAAATCGGTGTGATTCTGGGTGTCAACAACTTATCTGCCATTTTTGATGCCAAATATTATCGCCACTTAAGTGGAGGTTTGTTAGAGTCTTTCGGAATTATGTTTGGGAGAAATGTGAAGCTATTGGTATATCCTGCAACCAATTCGCATGTTGATGGCTTGCACAATTGTGAGAATTTTATGATTGAGCAAAACAACCGTCATCTATTCCAATACCTATTAGACAACAACAAAATAGAAGACATTGAAGGAGTAAATCAAGAGTTGCTGACAATTTTCAGTGATGATGTTTTAGACATGATCAAGTGTGGCGAAAAAGGTTGGGAGAAAAACGTTCCGAATAAAGTGGCCAAAGCCATTAAAAAGAACTGTTTGTTTGAATATCCGTGCGATCCTAAAACTGGAAAGCTTAAAAAGTTATCTCAGATAGAATCGTCAAACTAAGATTCGCTTAATCGGTTAAACAGGCTGCATTTTTCATTAATTTCGAGGTTCGCTCATCTCAAATTGACTTTACCGTATGTCTGAAGACATTATCATAGACGAAGAAAAAAATAGAAAACTCATTCTGCGTGAATACCGCAGTTTGCTTCGTATTGCCAACATGCAAGATGATGAAGATCTTGCTCAAGTACGCAAGGCTTTTGACATTGCTTTAGAGGCTCACAAAGATGTTCGCAGAAAATCGGGTGAACCTTACATTCTTCATCCGTTAGCAGTTGCTCGTATTTGTGTAGAAGAAATAGGCTTAGGCCCCACTTCTATTGTTGGTGCCATTCTCCACGATGTGGTTGAAGACACCGACATGACTATTGCCGATATCGAAGATCTATTTGGCGAAAAAGTAGCTCGAATCATTGATGGGCTTACTAAAGTTGAGGGACTTTTCGATCAATCAGGAAGCTTGCAAGCTGAGAATTTCCGTAAAATTCTATTAACGCTAGCTGATGATGTTCGTGTAATTCTCATCAAACTAGCAGATCGCTTGCACAACATGCGCACTTTGGGTTCTATGCGCAAAGACAAGCAATTGAAAATTGCAGCTGAAACATTATTTATTTACGCTCCTTTGGCTCACCGTTTGGGCTTGTACAACATCAAATCTGAATTGGAAGATTTGTCGTTGATGTACAAAACACCATCGGTTTACAACGAGATCAAAGAAAAGTTACAGAAGACCAAGGCGGTTCGTACACGATTTATCAATCGCTTTACACAGCCGTTACGCAGAGAGTTAGACAAACTGGAACTTCCATATGAAATTAAAGGAAGACCCAAGAGCATCTACTCTATTTACTCGAAAATGAAAAACAAGAATATTCCTTTTGAAGAGGTTTATGACGTGTTTGCCATTCGAGTAATTATTGATTCTAAATTGGAAGATGAGAAAGCCGATTGTTGGAAAATCTATTCCATCGTAACGGATTTTTATCAACCCAATCCAGATAGACTTCGCGATTGGATTTCGACTCCAAAAGCCAATGGTTATGAATCATTACACACTACTGTAATGTCGCCAAGTGGTAAATGGGTTGAAGTGCAAATCAGAACCAAGCGCATGGACGAAATTGCCGAAAAAGGTTACGCTGCGCACTGGAAATACAAAGAAAGAACTCAGCAAGAAACAGCATTAGATGACTGGGTTAGTCGTATCCGCGATTTATTGGAAAATCCAGATACCAACGCCATCGACTTTGTTGACGACTTTAAGCTGAATCTCTTCGCGAAAGAAATATTTGTCTTCACACCTAAAGGAGATATTAAAGCATTACCACATAATTCAACCGTATTGGACTTCGCTTATGAAATTCACTCGCAGTTGGGAAATCATTGTGTAGGTGCTAAAGTGAATCAGAAGCTGGTTCCCATCTCCTACGACTTACAAAGTGGTGATCAGGTTGAAATTATTCGATCAAAAGCACAGCAACCCAAAGAAGATTGGTTAGAGATTGCGGTTACGGCAAAAGCCAAAAGTGCCATCAAATCTAAATTGCGTGTAGAGCGTAAAAAGGTTTCTAAACAAGGTGAGCAAATGCTCAAAGACTTGTTTGCTAAAAAAGGAATCAAGAACATTCAAGAGAATATGCAGTCGTTGCAAGGAATATTCAAAACAAATTCGCTGCAAGACTTGTATTATAAAGTTGGTTCAGGTCAGATTGAGTTGGAAAACATCATGAGCTTGCGTGTTGTTAATGGGAAAATCTCATACAAAACGTACAAAGCAGATAGTTTAAAAACACTCGAAGAGATTGTTGAAGCCACTCGAGGCAAGAAAGATGCCTTGGTAATTGGTAACCAACAAGAACTGAAATACAAATTAGCCACTTGTTGTAATCCAATTCCTGGTGATGAAGTTTTGGGATTTGTTACTAATGACGGAACCATCTTTATTCATCGCGTAAACTGTCCGAATACAATCCGAATCATGAGTAACTACGGTTACCGTGTTGTTAAAGCTAAATGGGATAGTAAAGAATCTATCACCTTCCTTGCCGGATTGAAAATGAATGGATTTGACCGCACTGGTATCGTTAATGAAATTACTAAAGTGATTTCTAATGAAATGGATGTTGGTATGCGATCAATTACATTTGAAAGTAATGATGGTTTATTTGAAGGTGTTGTTAAAGTGTATGTTACCAATACGCAACACCTTAAAAATCTGAGAGATAAAATTGCAGCTATTGAAGGTGTAATGACTGTCAACAGAATTGAGTAATCAGCTCGATTATTTATATACATTTGTCACTTAATACGAGGTTCATGACTTCGGAAGAAACGAAAGAGAAAGTAAAACAAATATTCGCCAGATTTCTGGAGAAGAATGGGCATCGCAAAACTCCTGAGCGATTTGCCATACTGGATGAGATATATAGCAATGACGGTCATTTTGACGTTGAATCGCTATACCTTCTCATGAAAAATAAGAAATACAGAGTTAGTAGAGCTACACTGTACAACACCATTGATTTGTTGTTGGCTTGTAACCTCATTCGCAAGCATCAATTCGGAAAGAATATTGCTCAGTTTGAGAAATCATACGCCAATAAACAACACGATCATTTAATCAATGTTGATACAGGCGAAGTGCTTGAATTTTGTGACCCGCGTGTGCAGTTAATTAAAAACACCATTGCTGAGCATTTTGGTGCTGAAGTATTGCACCATTCACTTAATATCTATGCACGCTTCGACTCTGATAGTCAATCAGACGCAAAAGAAGAAACGGAAAGTTAGTATCCCGAAACGTTAAAAATATTCATGAAAGTAGATGTACTTTTAGGCCTTCAATGGGGTGATGAAGGTAAAGGAAAAATTGTTGATGTTCTTACCCCTGAGTATGACATCATAGCCCGTTTTCAAGGTGGTCCAAATGCTGGTCACACTTTGATCTTTAACGGTAAAAAACACGTGTTGCACACCATCCCATCGGGTGTATTCAGAAAAGAATCTAAAAACGTTATTGGAAATGGCGTTGTTATCGATCCGGTTATTTTTAAAACTGAGATTGCTAACTTGGTTGCTGCTGGTGTAGATGTAAAACAAGTGCTTTTAATTTCTAAAAAAGCGCACTTGATTCTTCCAACTCATCGCATGTTAGATGCTGCTTCTGAACAAGCAAAAGGAAAAGAAAAAATTGGTTCTACTCTAAAAGGTATCGGACCAACTTATATGGATAAAACTGGACGTAATGGTTTACGTGTTGGTGACACCATTGCTCCTAACTTCAAAGAGCTTTACGAAAAGCTGAAAAACAAGCATTTGGAAATGTTGGGTAACTACAACTTTGATACTTCTAAATTAGCTGAGTTAGAAACTGAGTGGTTAGAGGCTGTTGAGTTGATGAAAGACATCGAGTTTATTGATAGCGAACACTATATCAACAACGCCATCAAAGCCGGTAAAAAAGTATTGGCTGAAGGAGCTCAAGGTTCTTTATTAGATATCGACTTTGGTTCTTATCCATTTGTTACTTCATCAAATACCATTACAGCTGGTGCTTGTACTGGTTTAGGAGTTGCTCCTAAAAACATTGGTGATGTTTACGGTATTTTTAAAGCTTACTGTACGCGTGTTGGTAGCGGACCATTCCCTACAGAATTAGAAGACGAAACAGGAAAAGAATTAGCAACTCGTGGACATGAATTTGGTGCAACTACCGGACGTCCAAGAAGATGCGGTTGGTTAGACCTTCCTGCTTTGAAATATGCAGTAATGTTAAACGGTGTTACAAAACTGATTATGACCAAAGGTGACGTAATGGATACCTTTGACGAAATTGAAGTTTGTACGCATTACAACTATAA
>CAJWSQ010000228.1 GCA_913045895.1 uncultured Flavobacteriales bacterium
CCTAACCTAACCTAACCTAACCTAACCTAACCTAACCTAACCTAACCTAACCTAAACCTGAAATGGGCATATTCAGTCAATTTGCACACAGAATTGAGATATCTCGCGTATATGTATGTATGTTGTTGAAGTAAAATGTTGAAATTTTTAGTACATAGCTTTTGATATCCTTATTTTCGAAGACAACTAAATTTAAAAACTAATAGAATGAAAAATCTACTCACAGCTGCTGTATTACTACTATCCGTATTTACAGTACAGGCTCAAAAAAAGTGCAAATACAACATTGATAAAGTTGATCAATTTACTGGTAAAGAGTTGAAAGTCATTGATTTTAAAATCGGGTATTCTTGGAGAATATATTTCAAAAAAGTTAATCAAGAATTTCAAATTTCTCTTAAAGCTGAGAAACTTGGTGATATGAATCATATAGTCGTAAAAGGGGATTCATTGATATTTGCTTTAGAGGGAGAAAAGCCATTGGTTATATACACTAATAAAGAGGCAACTCCGATATCGAAAGTTGAATCAAAAGATTCAAACCCACATGTAGTGACTACATACAATCTCGATTATTCATGTACTAAGGAAGAGTTCGAGACTCTATCTAATTATGTTGTAACTGGGATTAAATTATTCATCGGTAATGAAGATGATACAATATACCTTCCCAAAAGTCACAAGAAAAAAATTCAACACAGTGTGACTTGCTTATTGAATTAATTGATAATAAAGAGGCCTATAAGGCCTCTTTTTTTATTCTAATATTCTTTCTCTCAGAATTCTAACTATACTCACCAATAAAGCACTGCGGTCGTCATTTTGATTGGTAGTTAAATGCTCTTGAATCACCTTGATGTTTTGTTCAATGGGCTCTGTTTCTGCACCAAAGTCAATATTGTCGATAATAGTCATGATTTCAATCAACTCATTGTAATCTGCCTTTAAAGACAATTGAATGATGTTGTCTAACTCATGAAAAGCATCTAAACCAGACTCCCAAATGGCAGCTAATAAGGTTGCACTTAAATCTTTGTTCTCTGCTTTGCTAGCAGCTTCAATCAAAGCTGGAACATTCTCAGATTCATTCAATGAGAACAAGATGTTTTTAGCTTCTTTTTGAACGGCATCATCTTCAAACTTATTCAGCACCAAGCACAAATAATCAATCACCGTTGGATCACCGTGTTGTTTCACCAACTTCAATGCAGCCAGCACAATGGTTTCATCATCTGATTGTAAGTCAGCTTTGATGACAGCCATTTTCTTTTGGCGCATTTTTTCTTGAGTAGCTGTTAACGGTTTATGTTGTTGTTTTTGTTCCATGATGCTTTTTATATCGAATAATTACGTGCTCCAAACAAAGAAGATCCAATTCGAATCATATTACTTCCTTCTTCAATAGCTATTTGATAATCGCCACTCATTCCCATGGATAATGTTTGAAAATGAGTAGAATCTAAGTTGTATTTGGAGTCACCTTTCAATTCATCAAACAAGTTCTTGAGTGCTTTAAACTCATCGTGAATGACTTGTTCATCCTCAGTGTTGGTGGCCATTCCCATCAATCCAGCAATAGCAATATTCTCGTACCCTTTTTCAGGTATCGATTGAATAAACGCACGCGCTTCATCAGGAGAAAAACCAAACTTTGTAGCCTCATCTCCCACATGAACTTGAACCAAACAAGAAATCACACGATCGTTTTGCTTGGCTCTTTTATTGATTTCTTTAGCCAATTTTTCGCTGTCTAAAGAATGAATTAAATGCACAAAAGGTGCAATGTATTTCACCTTGTTGGTTTGTAAATGGCCAATCATATGCCATCTGATATCCTTCGGTAAAACCTCTGATTTATCCGTTAATTCCTGTACTTTATTTTCGCCAAAATCACGTTGACCAACAGCATAAGCTTCTTCAATTGCATCAACTGGTTTCGTTTTTGAAACAGCAATAAGCGTTACGTTTTCAGGAATAGAAGCTTTAAATTGTTGGATGTTTTCGGCTATCATAATGCAAATTTAAAATTCATAAATCACTAATCCACTGCGTAATTTAGGCTCAACCCACGTACTTTTAGGAGGCATGATGTTATTGGTATCAGCCACCAATTTCAATTGGTTCATAGTTACTGGATACAAGGTGAATCCCACTTCATACCT
Source organism: uncultured Flavobacteriales bacterium (assembly GCA_913045895.1). Lineage (GTDB taxonomy): Bacteria > Bacteroidota > Bacteroidia > Flavobacteriales_G > Salibacteraceae > UBA6049. The sequence continues at coordinate 2,163 of CAJWSQ010000228.1, forward strand.
TCCGCTATTTACCAATCTCTCAACACCTTGTGTTCCGATGTGCTCTCCTTGAAAAGAAATGCGCGAATCGGTTTTAGCATCTTCAATTCCTAAAATAGGATTCAACACCAATTGATCTAAAATAGAGCAATCTAGATGCTTTACCGGGTGAGCTTCATCGTATAAATCTTTATGCGGAACAATGGTGTACCATTTGTGATTCATGTACATACCAAACTCGTGTACACGGGTTGGCTGAACAGCTTTATCACTCGGAGTAACCGTAAATTTAGATTTTATTTTTTCTAGGAAATCTTCTTCTGAAATTCCGTTGAGGTGTTTCACAAAACGCGAAAAACTCATGATGTGCATTTGACTTTCAGCCAACAAATAACACATGCTGTACTGAGCAGCTGGGTTGTTGTTTAAATCTTTGGCTAATAGAGCAGAAGAGGCACTCCTGTGGTGACCATCAGCAATGTAAAAGGCCTCAACTTCAGCAAACTTTTGCTGAATCAAATCAATGTGATTTGGATTGGTAATTGGCCACAAATAATGCGTTGCTCTATCGGTAGTGGTAAATTCAAAATCAGCTCTTTCGTTGGTGATTTCCTCCAACAAAGCATCAATGGTTTCTACGTTTGGATAAGCCAATAGAACAGGCTCAGCATTAATTGAAGTGTGTTTCAAATACTCTTTGAACATTTCTTCACGAGCTGTAATCGTGTGTTCGTGTACTTTCACACGACCTTCATCATAATCTTGAGTAGAAACACCTCCAATGATACCCGTGTAGGAATAGCCATCTTTCAATTGGCGATACACATAGAATGAGGCTTCTTCATCACGTTTCAGGAAATTCTGATCTAAGAAGTCTTCGTATGCTTTTCTTACGCGTGAAAAGCGATACTCCTGACTTTGGTCGTGCCAGCCTGGCGTACCAAAGTCAGGATATATAACATGTAAAAAAGTATATGGGTTATTGATGAGCTTTTCGCTGAGATCTTCTTCGCTGTATTCGATAAACGAACGCGAAGCAACCAAACCAGCCTTATCGCGGGTTGGCCGACATGCTTTGAAAGGAATTACTTTTGGCATAAATGTGCTTATTCGATGGCCCCAAAGCTAATTTTAATCTCGCGAATGCAAAGTTTATTCAATAACAAGCGCGTCTTTCACTTTTGTATTCAATAAAGCGTGTTGCAAAACTTCTTTCATTTCAGATACATAGTGGAATTTCAAGCCTTTTAAATAACGCTCGTCAATGTCCTCTACATCTTTTCGGTTTTGTTCACACAAGATGATTTCTGAAATATGAGCTCGTTTTGCAGCTAATATTTTCTCTTTAATTCCACCAACAGGAAGCACTTTTCCACGCAATGTAATTTCACCAGTCATGGCTAATTTGTTCTTCACTTTTCGTTGAGTAAATGCTGAGGCAAGTGCAGTTAACATCGTAATACCAGCCGATGGACCATCTTTAGGAATAGCACCTTCAGGAACGTGAATGTGGATGTTGTATTTGTCGAACACTTCAGCTTTTAACCCAACTAAATCGGCATGTGCTTTCAAGAATTCTAGCGCAACAACAGCACTTTCTTTCATGACATCTCCCAAGCTACCAGTTAAGGTTAATTTCCCTTTTCCTGGAGTTATGCTCGATTCGATGTATAGAATGTCTCCACCAACTGCTGTCCAAGCTAAACCAGTTACAACACCAGCAACATCGTTTCCTTCGTAAACATCTTTATCATGTCCAGGACCTAAGATTTTGTTCAAATCATCAGGTTTGATTTCCGGATCATAAGTTTCTTCCATCGCGATGCTTTTGGCAACCTGACGGATGATTTTAGTGATGCGTTTTTCCAATCCACGAACTCCAGATTCACGGGTATACGATTCGATTAATTTCTCAAGAGTCTTCTTGCCGATTTTTACTTGATCTTTGTTTAAACCATGCTCTTTAAGCTGTTTTGGAATCAAGTGTTTTTTAGCAATCTCAACCTTTTCTTCAATAGTATAACCGTTAACTTCAATGATCTCTAAACGGTCTCTCAATGCTGGTTGAATAGCTGCTAAATTGTTGGCGGTTGCCACAAACATCACCTTAGAAAGATCATATTCAATTTCTAAGAAATTATCGTAGAAGGTGTCGTTTTGCTCTGGATCTAATACTTCTAGCAATGCAGAAGAAGGATCACCTTGGTGACTAGCGCCTACCTTATCGATTTCATCTAATATGAAAACAGGATTGCTAGCTCCAGCTTTTTTCAAGCTTTGGATAATTCTTCCCGGCATGGCGCCAATGTATGTTTTACGGTGACCGCGAATTTCAGCCTCATCGCGTAAACCACCTAAACTCATACGGATATACTCACGTCCCAATGCTTCAGCAACAGACTTCCCTAAAGAAGTTTTACCAACTCCCGGAGGTCCTGCCAAGCAAATGATTGGAGACTTTAAGTTGTTTTTCAATTTTAAAACGGCCAAGTGCTCAATGATGCGCTCTTTTACTTTTTCTAAACCGTAATGATCGCGGTTTAAGATTTTTTCAGCACGTTTTAAATCAAAGTTGTCTTTTGTAAACTCGTTCCATGGCAAATCCAAAATAGTCTCCAAATAATTGGCT